>JBKOZY010000280.1:0-2866 GCA_046726135.1 Pseudomonadota bacterium
GCGTAGAGTACTTCCCCACTGCCCACTGCCTATTTGCCTACTGCCTGCTGCCTACCGGTAATAGGCGCTGACCGGCACCAGCACGATGCCCCGGGATTTCGCCGCTCCTGTCCATTGCGCGACCGCCTTGATCGTGCTCGGCAAACCGCTGCCGACCCCGACCGCCAAGCCGTCTCGTGCTGCCAAGGCCTCCAGCCGCTGCAGCGCTTCGCCGATGGCTGCGTCGCTGGTGTCGCCATCGATCATCACATGTGCCCGCCGGACCGCGACCCCGGCGCGCCGCCCCGCATCCTCGGCTTGCGAGCGGGCGAACGAGCCATCATCCAGGAACACCAGGCCGCGCCGCCCGAGCTCGGCCATCACCGGCGCGAGCGCCTGACCATTGGCGATGAGCTGGGCGCCCATATAGTTCATGACGCCGGCATAGCCGGCGAACCGGCCCATGAACCACGCCAGATTGTCGAGCGTCTCCTGCGGCGACATGTTCGCAAGCAAAGTATGCGGCCCCGGGGTCACCTGGGGATAGCCAAGCGGTTCCATGGGGAGCTGCAGATAGACCTCATGGCCCGTTGCCCGGGCCCGGTTGACCAGGCGCTGCAGTCCGTCCGGATAAGGAGCAAAGGCAAGCGAGACCTCTCCCGGCAGCTCCCTGATCGCCCGTTCGGTCAGCTCGCCATTGAGACCCATGCCGCCGAGAATGATCGCCACTTTTGGCGCGCCGCTGGCAAGCGCCTGCTTGTGGATCGGCCGCGCATAGACCTGCCAGGGTTTGCGGCCATCCTTGGCGATGCGCGGCAAGGCCCCATAGGGGCCGCTTTCGGCGACTGTTCTGACCGGTGCCGCCACCATCGACAGGTGGTCGGCGCTGATCACCACCGGCTGGTCCGAGGCGCGCCCCACATCGGCATCGTCGGAGCTGGTCGGCAGGTCATCGAGCGACACCGCATCCGCCGGCGGTTCGACAGCAGGCGGCGCCGGCGCATCGGCCTGGCCCTCCCCGCGATCGTGACTGTTGGAAATCGCCGCAGCTTCCGTGCTCGCGGTGATCACCGGATCGCCGGCGCTCATCGCCATGCGGACCACCGGCGATGGCGGCGCGGGCCACGGCGCGAGCACCATCCAGAGCATCGCTGCCGTCAGCAGCACAGCCGTCAGACCGCTTGCCGCTTGCAGCGTGGTCGGCCGCAGCAGTCTCACGCGCTCAGCCGCCGTCCTCCGCTTGAGCGGTCGCCGGAATTGATCAGCCATTGCCCTACAGCCCGAGCATTCGCCGCCAATTGTTCCTGGCGGCGAATCACTTGGACCGAGAGTATACCGGGTGAGGACGTTCTTCTAGTTGTACGTCTCTAATTGTTCGTTGTGGCCGGTGCCTGGGGCGGTGCCTTGTCGTCGGCCTGCTTCGGTCCCTGGACCTTGTTGTCGGCCTCCGACGACTTGGTGTTCGACACCACCTGCTTGCCATGCAGAAGGTCGATGGCGGCCCGGAGCTGCTTGTCCTTTTCCTTCTCCTTCGGAACGTAGGAGGAAGAACCGGTCTGCTCCTCGCCATTCTCGCTCTTCAAATGACCGCGCAGGCTTGCCTCGCCCTCGGTCCGCGACAGCGATGGCTTGAGATCGGGTGGCAGATCCTCCTCGACCAAGATATTGGGCACGATCCCCTTGGCCTGGATCGAAACGCCGGCCGGCGTGAAATAGCGCGCCGTGGTGAGCCGCATGGCTCCCTGGCTTCCCAGCGGGATGATGGTCTGCACCGATCCCTTGCCGAATGACCGGGTGCCGACGACCGTGGCCCGCTTGTGGTCCTGGAGAGCCCCCGCGACGATTTCCGAGGCCGATGCCGAGCCGCCATTGATCAGCACCACCACCGGCTTGCCGTCGGTTGAATCGCCCGGCGTGGCGTTGAACCGTTGGGTTTCGGAGGCATTGCGCCCGCGGGTCGAGACCACCTCGCCCTGACCGAGGAATGTGTCGGCTACCGAGCGGGCCTGATCGAGCAGACCACCCGGATTGTTCCTCAGATCGATGATCCACCCCTTGAGATTGGGACCGATCTCCGTCTTGAGCTTGGCGATCGCCTCGTCCAGCCCCTCCTGGGTCTGCTCCGTGAAGGAGGAGATGCGCAGATAGCCGATGTCGCCTTCGGCATTGGCCTTGACCGACTTGATGCGAATTACATCACGCGTCAGCTTGACATCGAACGGGTCTTCCTTGCCGGGCCTGAGGATCGTCAAGGTGATCGGCGTATTGATCTTGCCGCGCATCTTGTCGACAGCCTCGTTCAGCGTCATGCCAAGGACCTGCTCGCCGTCGAGATGGGTGATCAGATCGTTGGCCAGCAGTCCGGCCCGCGCCGCCGGCGTGTCGTCGATCGGCGCGACCACCTTCACCACGCCGTTCTCCATGGTGACTTCGATGCCAAGACCGCCGAACTCGCCCTTGGTCTGGACCTGCATGTCCTGGAAGCGCTTGGCGTTCATGTAGCTCGAATGGGGATCAAGCGAGGAGAGCATCCCGTTGATCGCCGAATCGATGAGCTTTTCCTCATCTGGCACTTCGACATAGTCGGAGCGAACGCGGTCGAACACATCACCGAACAGGTTGAGCTGCCGATAAGTGTCGGTATTGGCCGCATTGGCTGCCTCGAGCACGTGCCAGGCACCGCTGGCCGCGACCGCGCCAAGAAGAAAGAACCCAAACGACTTCAACAAGTTGTTTCGCATCATCCACGCGCCTCTTTGCGAGCTCCTGTCCACCAGGGAGAGGGATCGACTGCACTACCATTTTTTCTGAATTCTACGTAGAGGATCGGTCTCGTTTCGTCCATCGAGTCGCCGATCATAGTTCCGCGAGCCGGTTCCGTTCCCAT
>JBKOZY010000281.1:0-2737 GCA_046726135.1 Pseudomonadota bacterium
GGTCGACTTGCCCGCCATATTGGGCCCGGTCACCAGCCAGACATGCCGGCCGGCGCTGCCCGGCGTCGCGCTGAGATCGCAATCATTCGGGACGAAGCTTTGGCCGCCGTCGCGCCTGAGCGCCGCCTCGACCACCGGATGGCGTCCGCCGACGATGCGGAAGGCAAGCGAGGAATCGACCCTGGGCCTGATCCACCGGCCGGCGACCGCCCGCTCCGCCAGGCCTTGCGCGACATCGATTTGAGCCAGCGCCGCCGCCATGGCCTCCAGCGCCTCGCTCTCCCGCATCACCGCCTCGATGAGGCGGGCAAACACCTGCATCTCGAGCACCAGCACCTGCTCGCCGGCCCGCATGAAGCGCTGGTCGAGGTCGCTTAGCTCGACGGTGGTGAACCGCATCACATTGGCCATCGTCTGGCGATGAACGAAGGTCTCGCTGAGCGGCGGACTGAGCAGCTTCTGGCCGTTGGCTTGATTGACCTCGATGAAATAGCCGAGCACGTTGTTGTGCTTGATCTTGAGCGACTTGATCGCCGCCATCTCGGCATAACCGCCCTCGAGGCCGGCAATCACCCGCCGGCTGTCATCGCGCAGCCGCCGGCTCTCGTCGATCTCAGTGTCGAACCCTCCTCTGACAAAGCCGCCGTCGCGCGCCATGGCCGGCAGCTCGTCGCCAAGCGCCCGCTCCAGCAGGAGCGCCAACGCCGAAAGGTCATGGGCAAGGGCAAGACGCGCACCCTCGATCTCGCGCGGCAGAGGAGCAAGCCCTCGGGATCGTCCAAGCCGTGCAGCGATCTCGCCAGCCCGGGCGATCGCCACACCGATTGCCGAGAGATCGCGCGGTCCGCCACGACCGAGCGACAGTCGGGCGAGAGGCCGCCGGATGTCGGGCGCCCGCGCAAGCGCCACCCGACAGTCCCGTCGCAGTGCCTGGTCCTCGCACAACAGGGTCACCGCATCGAGCCGGTCGTCGATCTCGCTCGCATCGGTGAGCGGTGCCGCAAGCCGCTCGGCGAGCAGCCGTGCCCCGGCCGGTGTGACGGTCAGGTCCAACGCATCGATCAGGCTGCCCTGCCGCTCCCCCGATAGTGAACGCGCGATCTCCAGATTGGTCCGGCTTGCCTGGTCGATCAGCATATGGCTGCCCGGCGTGCGCCGGCGCGGTGCCTCGAGCCGCGGCAGTCGGCCGGCCTGTGTGAGCCTCACATAGTCGAGAAGCGCACCTGCGGCAGCGAGCTCGGGCCGCGAGAAGGCGCCGAAGGCCTCGAGTGCATGGACCGCGAAATGCTGCTTGAGCCGCACCTCGCCCGCCGCCGAGTCGAAATGCGATGGCGGCAGCGGCGTCAGCGCCGCGCCTGTTTTCGCCAGCTCGGCAGCCATCGGCCCGAGCGGCCCCGGCATGTCGGCGATGATGATCTCGCTGGGCTCGAGACGTGCCATCTCGCTCGATAGGAGCTGCGGATCGATCGCGGTCACCGCGAATGTGCCCGTGGAGATGTCGACCCAGGCCACGCCGAGCGATCCCTCCGAGCGGATCTCGGCAACGGCGGCGAGATAGTTGTTGCGAGTGGCGGAAAGAAGCGTGTCCTCGGTCAACGTCCCGGCGGTAACCACCCGCACCACCTCGCGCCGCACCACCGCCTTGCCGCCACGCTTGCGCGCCTCGGCAGGATCCTCGGTCTGCTCGCACACGGCGATCCGGTGGCCGAGCCGGATCAACTTGTTGAGATAGTCTCCCGCAGCATGGATCGGAACTCCGCACATCGGGATATCCTGGCCCAGATGCTTGCCGCGCTTGGTGAGAGCGATCCCGAGCGCCCGCGACGCCGTCTCGGCATCATCGAAAAAGAGCTCGTAGAAATCCCCCATGCGGTAGAAGAGGAGAGAAGCCGGATTTGCCGCCTTGATCTCGAGATACTGAGCGATCATTGGCGTTGCCGCATCGCCAGACCGCCCCTCCGATGCCGAACCTTCTGCCCGCTCTCCCATCCCGCAAGGGTGAAGCAGGACGCCTGACGCCGGTCAAGCTGGCAATCGGGCGCCGAGCCGCGCCGGCTCGCTGTCAGGCGAGCCATAATGGGCAAAATAGCGGCTGTTGATCGATGTGACCGGTAGAACGATCAGTACGTCGGTGGTGTGGAACTGTTGGTCGATGACGGCTCCCTCTCCGACATGACAGCCAAGCCGCAAATAGCCCTTGACCAGGGGCGGCAACGACTTGAGCGCCGCCCTTCGGTCGATCGCGCGCGCCGGCAGGCGCCGCATCTCGACATGACGGTCGCTCAGCGCCGCCACCCGCCAGGCCTCTGGTGCGGCAGCCTCCTCGGCGAGGAAACTCAGGGGCAGCGCCAGCGCGTCCGGGTCGGTCCCTTCGAGGCTGGCACAGCCGATCATCACATCCATGCGATGATGTCGCACATAGTCCCAGACACCCTGCCATAGGAGCTCGATCACCGATCTCGTGCGATAGGGCTTCAGCACGCAGGAGCGTCCAAGCTCGACAAAATTGAGGTGGCGATGGCGGTCGATCAGCGGCTTGAGTTCGAGCCCGCGGGCGGTGTAGAAGCCATCATGCGCCTCGGCGACCCCCTGGCGCAGCAGACGATAGGTTCCGACCAGAACGTCATCGGCGCAGTCGACCACGAGGAGATGGTCGCACACTGCATCGAACGGATCGGCGTCCATCCTGCTCAGCGCGGTCCGTCGATCGGGCTGCGCCGAGCCCTCCTCGTAGAAC
>JBKOZY010000282.1:0-3405 GCA_046726135.1 Pseudomonadota bacterium
CGGCAGCACTGTCCGACATAAGGCTGAAATTGGACAGTAAAGTTGACATCACCGCTGAAGATATCACCCTCGTTGAAAAAACCATGAAACTTGGAGGCCAGGTGCAGCTGGATATCGACATCAATCAGTCGAACAGCAAAATTTTCGCCGCGTTGTGCGCCAAAGTTGCATCGTATTACATCGATAATCAGAATATGAATCTCAGCAAAAGCCTACGCGCCGAACTGAGGGCTGAGCTCACCGAGGCTGGTGACGCGAAGGGTAGCGAGGAAGACCCTGACGCCGGACGGGCCGAGGCAACATTCTCCGTCATACAGCATATATTCAAGACGATGGTTGGCGATCCCAATTTAGGATTTGGCCGAGACGAATTTTTAAAGTCGATGAAGGACGCCTACGACATCTCGACAAAAGCAACCGCTTGAGCCTCACGCCATGGCGCGCTGGAGGTTCTGATCGATCCGGTCGAGGAACCCTTGCGTCGACAGCCATTGCTGGTCGGGGCCGACCAGCACTGCCAGGTCCTTGGTCATCGCGCCGGACTCGATGGTGTCGACGGTGACCTTCTCGAGCGTCTTGGCGAAGTCGAGAAGCGCCGGATTGTCGTCGAGCTTGGCGCGATGGGCGAGGCCGCGGGTCCAGGCGAAGATCGAGGCGGTGGAGTTGGTCGAGGTCTCCTTGCCCTGCTGGTGCAGCCGATAGTGCCGCGTCACAGTGCCATGGGCCGCCTCGGCCTCGACGGTGCGGCCGTCCGGTGTCATCAGCACCGAGGTCATGAGGCCGAGCGAGCCGAAGCCCTGCGCCACCGTGTCGGACTGGACGTCGCCGTCGTAATTCTTGCAGGCCCAGACATAGCCGCCCGACCATTTGAGCGCCGAGGCCACCATGTCGTCGATCAGCCGGTGCTCGTAGAA
Organism: Pseudomonadota bacterium; assembly: GCA_046726135.1. Classification (GTDB taxonomy): domain Bacteria; phylum Pseudomonadota; class Alphaproteobacteria; order Rhizobiales; family Aestuariivirgaceae; genus DATAFF01. The sequence goes on from JBKOZY010000282.1 coordinate 915, forward strand.
GATCCCGAGCTTCTCGAACTCGGCTTTGAACTCGCGGTCATAGACCTCCTGGAAGATGTCCTTGAAGCGTCCGTCATAGACCTTGAGGATGGTGTTCTTGGTCGACAGATAGACCGGGTAGCGGCGGCTCAGGCCGTAATTCAGCGACGCCCGGGCGAAATCGCGGATCGAGTCGTCGAGATTGTACATGGCGAGGCTGACGCCGCTCGATGGCGCGTCAAACACCTCGCGCTCGATCACCTTGCCGTCCTCGCCGGCGAAGCGGATGGTGATCTTGCCCTTGCCCTCGAAGCGGAAATCGGTGGCGCGGTACTGGTCGCCATAGGCGTGGCGGCCGATGATGATCGGCTGGGTCCAGCCCGGCACCAGGCGGGGAATGTTCCGGCAGATGATCGGCTCGCGGAAGATCACCCCGCCCAGAACGTTGCGAATCGTCCCGTTGGGCGACTTCCACATGGATTTGAGCTTGAACTCCTTCACCCGTCCTTCATCGGGGGTAATGGTGGCGCATTTGACGCCGACGCCATGCGCGAGAATGGCCTCCGCCGCCTCGACCGTCACACGGTCGTCCGTCCGATCGCGGTTGTCGATGCCGAGGTCGAAATGGATAAGGTTTACATCGAGATAGGGGAAGATCAGCTTTTCCTTGATGAGGGACCAGATGATCCGTGTCATCTCGTCGCCATCAAGCTCGACGATCGGGTTTGCGACCTTGATCTTGGCCATGGCGCGGATATCCCTCTTGGCGGATGGCGGGGGAGGTGGCTCTATAGCCGTGCCGTTGAGCCTTGTCACCCGAAGAAGGACCATGGCCGGAACCGATTCGAGGAAAGCCCTGCCGCCAGGACCTTCGCCCTGCGTCATCCTGGTCAACCCGCAGCTCGGCGAGAATATCGGGACGGCGGCCCGGGCGATGGCGAATTTCGGCTTGTGCGAGCTCAGGATCGTTCAGCCGCGCGACGGCTGGCCCAATGCCAAGGCGCTGTCGGCGGCGTCGGGGGCCGACGACATCATCACCGGCGCCAAGGTGTTCGACACGCTGAGCCCGGCTATTGCCGATCTCCATTTCGTCTATGCCACGACGGCGCGGCCGCGCGGCATGATCAAGACGGTGATCACCCCGGAAATGGCGGGCGCCGACATGCGGGCGCGGATCGGCCAGGGCCAGCGGCTCGGCATCCTGTTCGGGCGCGAGCGCTGGGGCCTCGACAATGACGAGGTGGCGCTCGCCGATTGCATCGTCAGCGCGCCGGTCAATCCCGCCTTCGCCTCGCTCAACATCGCCCAGGCGGTGCTGCTGATCGGCTATGAATGGTACAAGTGGCAGGCCCAATCGATCGGGCAGGGCACCGCCGAGCTGCCGGCGATCGAGACGCCGGGCCTGCGCGCGCCGGACACCCGGCCCGCCACCAAGGAGGAGCTCGAAGGCTTCTTCCATCATCTCGAAGGCGAGCTCGACGAGGCCGGCTTCTACAAGACGCCCGAGAAGAAGCCCGGGATGGTGCGCAACATGCGCAACCTGTTCCAGCGCGCCGGGCTCACCGAGCAGGAGGTGCGGTCGCTGCGCGGCATGGTGGCGAGCCTCGCCCGGATCCATCTGCGGCCGAAGCGGGAGGATCGAGGGTGAACCCACGCATCCTCGTCTTCGATTCCGGCATGGGCGGGCTGACGGTGGCCACCGCCGTCCGCGCCGAGCTGCCTGAGGCCGAGCTCGTCTATGCCGCCGACAGCGCCGCCTTTCCCTATGGCGCCTGGCGCGAGGCGCCGCTGGTCGAGCGGATCGCGACGGTGGTGGCGCGGCTGATCGACGAAATCGCGCCGGATGCGGTGGTGATCGCCTGCAACACCGCCTCGACCCTGGCGCTGGCCGAGCTGCGCCGCCGCCACACGCTGCCCTTCATCGGCACCGTGCCGGCCATCAAGCCGGCGGCGGCGCAGACGAAGAGCCGCATCATCGGGGTGCTCGCCACCCGTGGCACCGTCACCCGCGAATACACCCAGGCGCTGATCCACACCTATGCCTATCATTGCCGGGTCATCCTGCATGGTGCGCCGCAACTTGCCGAGATGGCGGAGGCGCGGCTTGCCGGTGCGTCCCCCGATCTTGCCGCGATCGCCGGCGAGATCGCCCCGGTGTTCCAGGAGATCGACGGCGAGCGCACCGATGTGGTGGTGCTGGGCTGCACCCATTATCCGCTGCTCCTGGCCGAGCTCGAGGCGGCTGCCCCCTGGAAGGTGACCTTCATCGACCCCGCTCCGGCGATCGCCCGGCGGGTCGGGGCGGTGATCGCCGGCCTCGGCGCGATCAACTCCGCAAGCCGGCCGGCGCCGCTGGCCGGGCTCGTCTGCTTCACCGATCGGCGCGAGCCGGGGGCCGCCTATGCCGCCATGGGCTTCGACCGGGCGCGGATCCTCGCCATGCCGGTTGGAGCATCTTGAGGAAGGCCGCCAGCCACCATCTTGCGCGCGCGGGCTCCCCCCTATACATGCT
>JBKOZY010000283.1:0-4483 GCA_046726135.1 Pseudomonadota bacterium
GGATTCCGCCATGGACTTCAGTGCGGCATTCTTGTCCGGAGTGGCCGCCAAAGCGAGGTCCCGGGCCGCCTCGCGAGCCCGCCGCCCGATCGCTGCCATCAGCGCACCGGTATCTTCGGAAAGTTCGACAATCGTCATATGCGTCAGCTTTCGAGAATGACCAGGTCGTCCCGGTGCACCATCTCGTCACGTCCCCTATAGCCGAGCACGGCCTCGATGTCCTTGGATTTTCGCCCGATGATGCGGTCCGCCTCCGGACGGTCATAGGCGACCAGGCCGCGCGCGAACTCCTGCCCCGTCCGGCTGACGATGCTGACCGGATCGCCTCGCGAGAAGCTGCCTTCGAGCGCCACCACCCCGGCCGGCAGCAGGCTCCTCCCGCTGCGCAGCGCCTGCTCCGCTCCGCCGTCTACCGCAAGGCGACCGACCGGCACGAGCGTGCCGGCGATCCATCGCTTGCGTGCCTGGAGAGGACTTGCCCTTGTCAGAAACCAGGTCGCCGGCGCCCCAGCCTCGAGCCGCCCCAGCGGATGGAGATGACGGCCGGAGGTGATCACCATATTGGCGCCGCCACCAAGCGCGATCCGCGCCGCCTCGATCTTTGTGATCATCCCGCCCGACCCGACCGCCGAGGACGGCCGACCCGCCATCGCCTCGATCTCCGGCGTGATCTCGTTCACCTCCGGGACCAGGCGTGCTCCCGCGACGCCGGGTGGTGCCGTATGAAGCCCGTCGACATCCGACAGAAGCACCAGGCAGTCGCCCGACATCATCGCCGTCACCCGCGCCGCCAGCCGGTCATTGTCGCCATAGCGGATCTCCGAGGTTGCCACGGCATCATTCTCGTTGATGACCGGAATTGCACCGGTGCGGATCAGAGTCGTGAGCGTCGCCCGCGCATTCAGGTAACGACGGCGCTCCTCTGTATCATTGAGGGTCAGCAGCACCTGACCGGCGATCATGCCGCGCTCGGCCAGGATCTCGCGCCACGCTTGCGCCAGCGCGATCTGCCCGACCGCCGCGGCCGCCTGGCTCTCCTCGAGCTTCAACGGACCGGACGAAAGTTTCAGCATCCGCCGCCCGAGCGCGATCGCGCCCGAGGTCACGGCAATGATGTCGCTTCCCCTTTGACGGACCCGCTGGAGATCATCGGCAAGGCTTGCGAGCCAGGTCTGTTTCAAGGTGCCCGATGACGGGTCGACGAGCAGCGCCGAGCCGATTTTCACGATGACCCGCCGCGCCGTGGTGAACCGCTCGCTCATCGCAGGAGTCTCATGGGTGCCATCCTTCCGGCCCGGATTGATGCGCATCCCCTGGCTGTTCCGCTTGTTGCTGGCGCCGCTGCCGATCGACCTCGGTCAGGAGCTTGGCCATGGCCTCCCGCACCCCCTGCCCGGTGGCACCGGACATGACGAGCGGCGTCTTGCGCACTCGTCGGCGGAAGGTCGCAACTCTCTCCGCCATCGCCTCGGGAGGAAGGAGATCGGCCTTGTTGAGCGCCACGAGCTCGGGCTTGCTCTCGAGCCCTGCCCCATAGGCTTTGAGCTCCCGCCGGACGGTGCGATAGGCCGCCACCGGATCTTCGCTGCTCGCATCGACGACATGGAAAAGCACGGCACAACGCTCGATATGGCCGAGAAAGCGCGTGCCGAGGCCTGCCCCCTCATGCGCCCCCTCGATCAATCCTGGAATATCGGCCATGACGAAGCCGCCGCCGCCGACCTCGACCACGCCGAGACCGGGAGTGAGGGTGGTGAACGGGTAGTCGGCAATCTTCGGCCTTGCCGCGCTAACCGCCGCCAGCAATGTCGACTTGCCCGCATTGGGCAGCCCCACGAGCCCGACATCGGCGATCAGCTTGAGGCGCAGCCAGATCCAGCGCTCCTCCCCAGGCTCTCCCGGATTGGCGCGGCGCGGCGCCCGGTTGGTCGAGGATTTGAAATGCGCATTGCCGAAGCCGCCATTGCCGCCGCGTGCCAGGAGAACGCGGTCTCCCATCCGGGCGAGATCGGCGATCAGCGTCTCGTTGTCTTCCTCGAGGATCTGGGTTCCCGCCGGGACCTTGAGCACCACCCCCTGCCCCGCTGCCCCCGCCCGTTCGCGCCCCATGCCATGGCCGCCGGTCTTGGCCTTGAAATGCTGTCGGTAGCGATAATCGATGAGTGTGTTGAGGCCTTCCACCGCCTCGGCATGGACATCGCCGCCACGCCCGCCATTGCCGCCATCCGGCCCACCGAATTCAACGAATTTTTCCCGCCGGAAGCTGACGGCTCCCGCGCCCCCATCTCCGGAGCGGATGTAGATCTTGGCCTGATCGAGAAACTTCACCTCGACGCCTGACGTTCGAGCCACTCGGCCCGGGTCAGCAGCAGGAGCCAGGTGTCGACCGGGCCGCCGGAGCCCACCGATTCCTGCATTTCCTCGCCGACAATGCGGAATCCGAGCTTCGCCAGCACCCGCCCCGACGCCGGATTGTCCTTGTGGTACCCCGAAGGCAGCACCACGACTTTCGACACCGAGAAAGCGTGATCGACCACTGCCGAAGCCGCTTCGGTGGCATAGCCCTTGCCCCAATAATCGACCCCCAGCCAATAGCCCATGTCGAGAGCGCCATTGTCGTGCCGCGGACCATAACCGCACATGCCGATAAGCTCCCTGTCGGGTGATTTGAGCGTGATGGCGAACACCCCATGCGGCTGCGGCAATGTCGCCAGCGACTCGATGAACGCCGCTGCATGACATTCATAGAAGGGATGCGGCATCAGGGCGAGCCGCGTTGCAATTTCGCGCCGATCGGCCAGCGCTGTCATCGGGACGATGTCCCCTTCCTGTGGCCGGCGCAGTATCAGCCTGCTGGTTTCCAGCCGGTCGATCGTAATCATTGGCATGTTTCGCTCCCCCGTCGCGACAAACCTTTGGACGCCGGTCCGCCTGGCGACCGCGCCCAAAGGGAACCTATCCTTTCTCGACTACTCCTGGCACCACCGAGACGAATGTGCGCCCGCCCCTGCCTTCACGGAATTCGACGCGGCCATCCATCACCGCGAACAGCGTGTGATCCTTGCCCATGCCGACATTGCGGCCGGCATACCAGCGCGTGCCGCGCTGCCGGACGATGATGTTGCCGGAAAGGACGCTTTCGCCGCCAAATTTCTTGACACCGAGCCGCTTGCTCTCGGAGTCGCGGCCATTGCGCGATGAGCCGCCTGCCTTTTTGTGCGCCATGATCGATCCTCTTCCTTACTGCGGCTTCGCTGGCTTTGCCTTGTCGGCCTTGGCCCGGGGCGGCTTGCCTTCCATAAGATCGCGCGCCTGGGCGATCCACTCGTCGCGTGCCACCCGGCCTTTTGACTTGAGCGCTGTTTCAATCGCCTCGATTTCATCCGGCGTCAACGCCGCGATCTGGTCGAAGCGCGTATAGCCAAGCTCGTTGAGCGATTGCTTGATCTTGGGTCCGACCCCGGAAATGAGCGACAGATTATCGCCACCGCTGGTGCTGCGCGGCGCCGCCGCCTGCTCTGCCGCTGCTGCCGGCTCGTCCACCGCGACCCGCGCCTCCTCTGGCGCTTGCCCGGCGCTGCGGCTCGGCTTCCGGCCATCGGTGAGAATCTCGGTGATCCGCACCTCCATGAGATCCTGGCGATGGCCGTTCTTGCGACGGAAATGCTTGCGCCGCTTCTTCTTGAAGATGACGAGCTTGGGCCCGCGGGTGAGCGCCGTGACCTCCCCAGCCACTGTCGCGCCGGCAATCAGCGGGGCGCCGAGCGACATGGCGCCATCGCCTGCAATCATCAGCACTTCGCTGAATTGAACCTGATCGCCGGCCTTGGCAGAAAGCCGCTCGATCTCGATGACATCGTCGGGGGCAACGCGATACTGCTTGCCGCCTGTCCGGATGACAGCATACATGGGTTTTCCCCTTTCCTGACGCGCCGACGGCGCCGCGCGAGGCGCGGACTTTGGCGAAGCGACGAAGCTCCGCGAGAGCCTTGGGCAGCGAATTGGGCGGGACAGAGCATTGCCCTGCCGCCGCGGTGGCGCGCTTCTATAACGCAGGGGTTGCAAAGTCAAGTCGGCGGACGCCCGGCGGGGTTGGCAGGACGAAATGGCTGCTGTAAGACAGCGCCTTCGCCATTCCCGCCCCGGTTTGTCGGGGCCGACAATCTCATGGAGAGGTGCCGGAGTGGTCGATCGGGGCGGTCTCGAAAACCGTTGTGCGCGCAAGCGTACCGTGGGTTCGAATCCCACCCTCTCCGCCAGGTTATGATTTTAAGTCCCTGTGCTTCCAGAGAATTTCAGGTATAATAAGCTGCTCGTCCCACATTTTGACCCACAATTAGGAAGGCCGTTTTGTGGGGGAGACACCAACGGCCTTTCGCGGCAGCGTGGTTGATCAGCACAACCTGTGATCGGGAGTCAAGAGCGCGCGCTTGGCTGCTGATTACGACCGCTAGCTCTAACCCGCCACCATAGATCGAGACGA
>JBKOZY010000284.1:0-7036 GCA_046726135.1 Pseudomonadota bacterium
TCTCGACCGCGTCGCTGCGCGCTTGCCGCTGGTGTTTCCGATTCATCCGCGCACTCACCAGCGCCTGGCGGCGTGCGGAGTGACGCTTGCGGCGGATCGCTGGAAAATGATCGAGCCGGTCGGCTACCTCGACTTCATGAAACTGCAGGCGGAAGCGCGGGTCGTGTTCACCGATTCGGGAGGCATTCAGGAAGAAACGACCGTGCTCGGGGTGCCGTGTGTGACGCTGCGCGACAATACCGAACGGCCGGTGACGATGCTCGAGGGGACCAATATCCTCGCCGGGACGAATGAGGCAAGGGTGCTGTCGGCATTCGACAAGGCGCTCTCCATGGAGCGCAAGACCACGCTGCCCCGCTATTGGGACGGCCAGGCGGCGCAACGCATCGCATCCGTGCTCGGAAAATTGTTTCGATCATGAAACCAGACCCGTGGCGGTGCAGCAACAGTCGCGCTTTGACCTAAAATGCGACAGCTTTCGGTCAAAACCCAGACATTGAGTTGTCCTGACGGTATATAGGATGGCTGTGGGGACGGCTGCGGATGTTCGGGGCGAACCGGAGGGGACAATGGTGCGCTTGAGGTGGTTTGCGGCCATCATTCTGGCCGCGCTCATTTTCGGGGCGGGGCCTGCAGCGGCGGCAAGCGTCCAGATCTCGATCAACAAGCTGAGCCAGAAGATGACCGTCTCGGTCGACGGCACTGAGAGATATGTCTGGCTCATCTCGACGGGGGCAGCCGGCTATTCGACGCCGAGCGGTTCCTATACTCCCTTCCGCATGGAGCGCGACCATTTCTCGAAGGAGTGGGACGATGCGCCGATGCCGAATTCGATCTTCTTCACACCGGGCGGCCACGCCATCCATGGCAGCCCCTACACCAAGAGCCTGGGCAGGCGGGCCTCGCATGGCTGTGTCAGGCTCGCCCCCGACAATGCCGCCACGCTCTATGCGCTGGTCCAGCAAGCCGGGATGAAGAACACCAGGGTGACCGTCAGCGGCGGCTTGGATTTCGGCTTTCTCGCCGCGGTCTCGAAACCCAAATGGCTCAATAAATTCGATCCGGCGCGCAGCCTCGGCAATCTGTTCCGCAGATAGGATGACGGGGCCGGCCAGGCGTTGCCTCGCTTGACCCCGATGCCCCAAGTCCTGGATGGAGGAAACGCGCGATCGCGGTTGCTTCGAAAAACTGGAGCGGGCGAAGGGAATCGAACCCTCGACATACAGCTTGGGAAGCTGTCGTTCTACCACTGAACTACGCCCGCCCGGCTGCTGCGAGAGCAACAGGTTGGAAGGGCGCTGTCAAGCGTGCAAAGCTCAAGCCGCGTAGGGCCTGAAGTGCTTCGACAGCTTGAGGCCCTGGCGCTGATAGTTCGAGCCGATATCCTGCCCGTAGACGCGCTGCGGCGGCTCGGTCAGCCGCTCATAGATCAGCCGACCGACGATCTGCCCGTGCTCAAGGATGAACGGCACCTCATGCGAGCGCACTTCGAGCACCGCCCGGGCACCTTCGCCGCCGCCTGCGGCGTGGCCGAAGCCCGGATCGAAGAAGCCGGCATAATGCACACGGAACTCGCCCATCAGCGGGTTGAACGGCACCATTTCCGCAGCATGGTCGGGGGGCACCCGGACCGCCTCGCGTGATGCCAGGATGTAGAACTGGTCGGGATCGAGGATCAGGCTTTGCGGCCGGAAGATCGGCTCCCAATAGTCCAGCACGTCCAGCGCTCCGACCGCATCGACATCGATCAGGCCGGAATGGCGAATGGCCCGATAGCCAATCGGCTGACCGGCCTCCTGGCTCGCCAGGTCGACACTGAGCGCGATCCCATTGTCGATATTGGGTTCGCCCGAGGTGACCAGCGGCTCGCGCTGATGGAGCTCGCGGATCAGCTTGTCGCTTGCTTCGAAAGCCCCGACTCGGAAACGGATCTGGGTCAGTCGCGAACCCGGCCTGACCAGCACCGGGAAGGTCCGCGGCGAGATCTCGGCAAAGAGCGGACCGGCATAGCCGGGCGGGATCTTGTCGAACTCATTCGCCCGATCGGCGATCACCCGGGTGAAAATGTCGAGCCGCCCGGTCGAGCTCTTGGGATTCGACAGGGCTGCAATGTCGCGGGGGAGGGCCAGCCGCTCCTCGAGCGGCACGATATAGACGCACCCGGTCTCGAGAACGGCCCCTCCGGCGAGCGAGATCCGGTGGAGTTTCAGGGCCTCGAGCCGGGCTTCTACCGTGTTTGCGCGCCCTGGCAGGAAGGATGCGCGGACCCGATAAGCCTCCGCCCCGAGCCTGAGATCGAGGCTGGCCGGCTGGATCTGGCCAGGCGCGAACGGGCTGGCGCTGATGATCGCACCGTCCTCCTGAAGCCTCGCGATGCCATGCGCCGGGAGAATTCCGCCACGCGCCGACGGGGTCATGGGCATTTCCTCCCCTTATCCACCAACTATCTTGCATCCAATGCCGGCCGCCGCCAGTCCCACGGGACCGAATGCCTGTGGAAATCAGGAGTGGCGCTGGCTAGAGTTGTGCGCCGCAAGGGCCACCCGATGACGCATTACGAACGCACCACCAACGGAATTTCGGTGACCGTCGAGCCGCAGTATCTCGATGACCGGTCGCGTCCCGACGAGGGTTATTTCGTCTGGGCCTATACGGTGACCATCGTCAACAATGGCCAGAGAACCGTGACGCTCAAGACCCGCTACTGGAAGATCGTCGACGCCAATGGCCGCGTGCAGGAGGTGCGCGGCGCCGGCGTTGTCGGCGAGCAGCCCACGCTCGAACCTGGCGGCAGCTTCCGCTACACATCCGGTGCGCCGCTCGGAACACCATCGGGCTTCATGTCCGGCGCTTACCAGATGGAGACCGAGGACGGCCAGCCGATCAATGTCGACATCCCGGCATTCTCGCTCGATTCGCCTGACATACCCCGCCCGATTCACTGAGTGGAGTCCATGCCCGATCCATCAACGACGCGCGAGCTGCTGCGCCAGCTCATCGCCTTCGATACGACCAGCCGCAACAGCAACGTGCCGTTGATTGCATTTGTCGAGGATTATCTCGGCGCCCAGGGCGTTCCCTCCGTCCGGATCGATTACCAGCCCGGCAAGACCAATCTCTGGGCGACCATCGGCCCCGACATTGCCGGCGGCATCGTGCTGTCGGGCCATACCGATGTGGTGCCGGTCGACGGCCAGGCCTGGACCAGCGATCCCTTTTCGGCGGTCGAGCGCGCGGGAAAGATCTATGGCCGCGGTACCGCCGATATGAAGGGCTTCCTCGCCGCCTGCCTGGCACTGGTGCCGGAGTTTCGCGGAAAGCCGCTGAAGCGGCCGATTCACCTCGCCTTTTCCTGTGACGAGGAGGTGGGCTGCACCGGTGTGCGCCCGCTGATCGAGCGGATCGTCGCCGGCGATTTGCCGCGACCATCGGCGGCAATCATCGGCGAGCCCACCTTGGTGAAGGTGGTCAACGGTCATAAGAGCACGCTGAGCTTCGTCACCGAGGTTGAAGGTCACGAGGCCCATTCGAGCCTCAGTCACCAGGGGGTCAATGCCATCATGGTCGCCGGCGAGCTCATCAGCGAGATCACCGCCATCGCCAGCGAGATGCGCGACCGCGGTGACCCCACCGGCCGCTTCGACCCGCCCTACAGCAGCGTCCACATTGGCACCATCACCGGCGGAACCGCCCGCAATATCGTGCCGCGCTGCTGCACCTTTCACTGGGAGACCCGGATCATCCCGGGACAGGATCCCGACGAGATTCCGCGGCGCGTGGACCGGCTGGCCGAGACTCTGCTGCCGGTCATGCATGCCGTTTCACCCGCCACCGGGATCACCACCCTGCGCAAGAATATCGTGCCGCCGCTGATGCCCGAACCGGGCTCGGCAGCCGAGGCGCTGGCGCTGCAGCTGACCGGCGGCAACGACACCGGCGCCGTGTCGTATGCAACCGAGGCGGGTCTGTTCCAGGTCGCCGGGATTCCGGCCGTGATCTGCGGACCAGGCTCGATCGAGCAGGCGCACAAGCCCGACGAGTTCGTGGCTGTGAGCGAGCTTGAGCGCTGCGAGGGGTTCCTGCGCCGGCTCGCCGACTACTGCACCCGGCCGGCGTGATCTATTTGCGCTTCGGCACCTCGGGCGAGGCGGCGGTAGGCTCATCCTTCCGCTTGCCATAAAGGTCGCGCACCCCCTCCACCTCGGCCTGCTTGACCACCGGGCTGCGACGCCGCCGCCACCATTTTACGCCGAAGACCATCGCTAGGGCCAGCAACACGACGAAAACAACGTCGATGAGCAGAAAGGCGGGACCGCCCAGATCGGTTATCATGCTGCCGTCCCTTTATGGCGGCCGGGGGCCATCGTCGTAGAGCCGTCGGCCGGCCTCTGCCATATGGCGAAGCAGCCGGGCCGGACGGTAGCGCTCGCCGAACTGCTGCTCGAAACCACTGCACCGCCGGACGAATGTGTCGACGCCGATCATATCGATATAGGACAGCGGACCGCCGGTCCAAGGCGCAAAACCGAAGCCCAGTATGGCGCCGACATCGCCCTCCCGCGGGTCGGTCAGGACGCCTTCCTCGAAACACCGCGCCGTTTCCAGCGCCTGGATCAGCAGCAGCCGCTGTTTCAGAATTTCGGCATCGAATTGCTCGGCCGGGCGTGCCGGTGCAACCTCGGCGAGCCCGTCCCACAGCCGCTTGCGACCGGTCTCCGGATAGTCATAGAAGCCGCGCCGGTTCTTGCGGCCGAACCGTTCGCGCCTGACCACCATCTCCTCGATGATCTTGTCGATCGCCCGCGCCCGATAGGCCTCGCCGAGATCCGCTTTGGTCGCCTGCAGGATCTTCCAGCCAAGATCGAGCGCGATCTCGTCATTGAGGGCGAGCGGCCCGACCGGCATGCCGGCCATGCGGGCGGCATTCTCGATCAGCGCCGGCGGCACCCCCTCCGCCAGCATCTCGCAGCCCTCCGCCATATAGGTCATCACCACCCGCGAGGTGAAAAAGCCGCGCGAGTCGTTGACGACGATCGGCGTCTTGCCGATCTGGCGCACGAAATCGATGGCCTTCGCCAGCGCCCGCTCCCCGGTCGCCTTGCCGCGGATGATCTCGACGAGCTGCATCCGGTCGACCGGCGAGAAGAAGTGGATGCCGATGAACTCCGTCGGCCGTCGGGTGAAGCCGGCAAGGTCGGTGATCGGAAGCGTCGAGGTGTTGGAGGCGAGAATGGCGTCGGGCTTGAGGGCCTGGTCGATGCCGGCCAGGATCTCCCTCTTCAGCTCCTTGTTCTCGAACACCGCCTCGATCACCAGATCGCAACCGCCGAGCGCCTCGAGGTCGGTGCCGGCGTGGATCCGTCCAGCCACCGCAGCGGCCTCCTCGCCGCTGGCGCGGCCGCGGCCGATCTCCTTCTCCATCAGCCCGGCGGAATGCGCCTTGCCCTTGTCCGCCGCCGGCTGGTCGCGGTCGATCAGCACCACCTCGATGCCGGCCCTGGCCGTCACATGAGCGATCCCTGAGCCCATGAAACCCGCACCGACGATGCCGAGCCGCCGGACTGGCGCCAGCGGTAGCCCCTTGGGTCGCCGCACCCCCTGGGCGAGCGCGCCCATCGAGTAATAGAGCGTCCTGAGCATCGGCATGGCCTGGCTGTCCTTCAGCACATGGGTGAGCCACCGATCCTCGACCTTGAGCGCCGCCGCCATGGTTTTCACCAGGAGCCCCTCATAGACGGCGTGCAGAACTGCTCGCCGCGCCTGGTAGTTGTCGAAACTGTCCTTGCGGTAGACCGCATTTGCGACGGGCCACAGCATCAGTCCGCGCGCCGAATAGACCTCGCCGCCGGGCAATCGGAATCCCTTCTCGTCGAACGCCTGCACGCCCCGCCCGCCGCCGGCGACCCACGCCTGTGCCCGTGCCAGCGCCCCGCCATCGGGCACCACCTCGTCGACGATCCCGATCTTTTGTGCTTCCTGCGGCTCGACCAACCGCCCCTGCAGCATCAGTTTCAGCGCTGCCTCGGCGCCGATCAGCCGCGGCAGCCTCTGCGTGCCGCCGGCGCCTGGCATGAGCCCGATCGTCACCTGCGGCAGGCCGAGCCGGTTCTCGGGATTGTTCTCGATGATGCGGCGATGGCAGGCGAGGACGAGCTCGAAACCGGCGCCAAGGGCGGCGCCATTGATTGCTGCCGCTACCGGCTTGCCCTGCGTTTCCAGCCGTCGGCAGAGCCGCGACAGCCGTCCCGCCCGCTCGGCAAGGCGAAGCGTCGCCTCTTCCACGCCGCGCCGCGCCGCCTCGGCACGATAGTCGACGATCAGCCTCTCGAAGATCCGCGGATCGGCACCGACGCAGAGCTTCCCGTCTGCGCCGGTGATCACCGCACCCTTGATCGCGCTGTCGCTGGCGATCCGTTCGACCAGCTGCTCCAGCTCCTCGATGGTTCTCTCATCGATGAGCGGCAGCGTGCCGTCGGATGCCTGCAGAGTGATCACCGCCGCGCCGTCGCGGCCCACCGTGCAGCTCAGATTTCGCAATGTCATGACAAGCTCTCAATAAGCGTCGCCGGAGCGGTTGGTGTAGCGCTCGCCGACATCGTCGGCGACGAACATCAGGTCGATGTCCGGATAATGGCAGCGCTCGCGCGATGCCCGCGTTCCCACCACCAGGAATGTTGCATCCCGGCTCGTCCGATTGACCAGGTGATGGCCATTGGCAACACCCGCGGGAAACGCTGCCGCATCGCCGGGGGCCATCGTCGTCTCGCCATTCGATTCGACCAGCACCAGCTCGCCTTCGAGCATATAGACGAATTCGTCCTCCGCCTCGTGCCAATGGCGCTGCGACGAGGCGGCACCCGGCTCGAGCCTCACCAGCTTGACGCCGAATTGCGTCAGGCCGCCGGCATCGCCCATCGCCTTGGAGTGGCGCCCGATCACCAGGTCGCGGAACGGGGCGGGGTAGCCCGACCCGCTGGTCTCCGGCACCGCGCTGAGATCGATCTTCGGCATCAGACCCTCTCGATGATGGTTGCAG
>JBKOZY010000285.1:0-1955 GCA_046726135.1 Pseudomonadota bacterium
GAGCCGCCACGGCACCACCTGGCGATTGATATGGCCTCCCGACCAGAGGACCAGCGTCAGCGCCACCCCGGAATCATGCGAGGCGATCAGCTCGCCCACCTCCGGCAGCCGCAGCGCCTCGGCAATGCCGATCATCTGCAGCGCATATTCCCGCTCATCGACGCTGCCGGACACATCGACGGCGAGGACGAGCTCGAGGTCGACCGGGATCTCCTGCGCCCTCGCCGCCGGTGAGGCGGCCGCGATCCCGAGCGCCATAGCCATGGCGGCAAGACCCCTCATCGCCCCCCCATGGCGAGCCCGTTGCCACGCCCCGCCGTCCGCGGCAGCAGCTCGCGATAGAGCTTGCGGGCAAAGGCTTGCGCGAAGTCGCCATAGTTGCTCGCCGAGACGGTGAACGAGCCCGGTCCGCCGCTGACCTCGCCGGCATAATATTCGGCAAGGGCGGCATCATCGGTGAGAATGGCAAGCCCGTTGATGGTGATGCCGCGCTTGATCGCGAGCTGCCTGACCATGCCGGGCAGCGGGCCGGAATTGCTGCGCCCGTCGCCGGAAATGTCGATCTTCCTCTCGCGGCCCTCGAAATCATTGCCCTCGATCAGCCGGATGCCGCTGGCAATGGCATGGCCGATCGCCGTGTAATAACTGAGCGGAGACCGCGGCGCCGCCGCGGTCTCGTCGGCGAACGCCTCGACATCGTGAAGCGTCGCCAGCAATCGCCAGGGCACCGCCTGGTGGGTGGTCGCTGTTCCCGACCATTGCATCACCGTCAGCGCCACGCCGCCCGGTTGATCGAGAATGAGCGCGGTGACGGCGGGACTGCGCAGCGCCGCGGCGATTCCTCCCATCTGGAGGCTGTATTCCGGATCATTGACCGACAGCGAGCAGTCGATGGCAAGAACGAGCTCGAGGCCGACCTCGTGCGCCGCTACCCCCTGTGCCAGGGTCACAAGCAGGCAGGCGGCAACAGACAATGCCCGACAGGCCATGCGCGATCCTCCACCGGCGAGGATAGCATGGGCTACCGCCGTCCGGCATATGTCACGGTTTCGGCCAGCTCCTCGAACGCCGCTTCATGCTCGCCGAACTGTTCCGGCGACGCCCAGAACATCATCTGGAAATTGCCGACATCGGGAATGCCGCCATAGATGTTGCGGTAGCGGAAGCTGACGCCGGCCTTGAGCACGACGGTGTAATCGAGAACCCCGAGCTCGTGGCCGTTGATGGTGCGCGTGCTCTCGCTCACATCCTTCACCTCGCGGATCTCCGGATTGTCCTTGACGGTGGCGAGCACCAGATCCTTCATCTGCGGCGTGGCGAGCGGCGACGCCTCGGTGACGATCCCGGCATAGGCGGTGGAGGTCGGGTCGGTGAACAGGCTCTCGAAGAAATAGCGCTCGCCCTGCGAGGTCCAGGTGCCGCTCTTGACGCAGAGCGACAGCGACAACCTTCGGCTCTGCCACACCTCGCCCGCCGGGCAGTCCTTCGGCGTCGGCGCCAGCTCGTCGACGAAGCGCCAGGTCCTGTCCTCGAAGATCGCAATCGCGCGTCCCCCCACCGTTGCCCGGCCGAGCTCGCGCGCCGACGCGGCCGCACCGGCCAGCAACAGGGCGACGATCAGGGTTGTGATGAACCGTGGCGAAACCATCGACGCTGCCTCTGCTTCAAGGTTGACTCCAGAATCGTGTAGAGGCCGCTGCCGGCAATCAGCACGATGCCGATGAATGCGAGGGAATCAGGGATGAACCCGAATACCGCCCAGCCGAGGATCAGCGACCAGGCGATGATCGTATAGCGGAAAGGCGCGGTCGCGGCGATACCTGCGACCCGCACCGCCTGCACCGTCAGATATTGCGCGGCGATCAGGAACAGCGCCGCCAGCGCCAGCGTCATGGCGGTGCCGGCGCTCATCGGCTTGAGCCCTTCGATGGCTGACCATCCGGCACCCCCGAGGG
>JBKOZY010000286.1:0-7288 GCA_046726135.1 Pseudomonadota bacterium
GTCGACAACTGGCTCGCCTATTTCCGCACCCGGCATGCGCTCTGACCGGCGCATGAGCGCGTCGGGAGCGCTCGATGCTGGCTGACCGCCGCGTCCTCGCCGTGGTGCCGGCGCGTGGCGGCTCGACCGGCATCAAGCTCAAGAATCTGCGCACCGTCGGCGGCGTGCCGCTGGTGGTGCTGGCGGCCCGCATCGCGCTTGAAACGCCGTTCATCGATCGGGCGGTCCTGTCGACCGACCATCCCGAGATCGCCGAAGCGGGGAGCGAGGCCGGCCTTGCCGTGCCCTTCATGCGCCCGGAGGAGCTTTCCGGTCCGCGCGTCGCCGATTGGGACGTGCTGGTCCATGCCCTGACCGAGATGGAGCGCCAGGACGGGGTGCGCTACGACATCGTGGTAATGCTGCAGCCGACCTCCCCGGGTCGCCGTGTCGAGCATGTGCGCGCCACTGTCGAGAGGCTCGTCCAGGGCGACCATGACGCAGTCTGGACCGTGAGCGAGACCGACAGCAAGGCCCATCCGCTCAAGCAGCTCACCATCGATCCGCAAGGGCGGCTTGATTATTACGACCCTGCCGGCGCCCGCATCGTCGCCCGCCAGCAGCTTGAGCCCGTCTATCACCGCAACGGCATCGCCTATGCCATCACCCGCCAGTGCCTTCTCGAGCAGAAATCCATCAAGGGCGCCCGGACCGGCGCCGTCATCGTCGAGGACAGGCTCGTCAACATCGATACCGAATTCGATCTCGTCCTCGCCAATTTCCTGGCAAAAGAGCTGAGCAAGAGTTAGCGACGGCCCTGGATTTCTACCGAAGGTTTACGATACATCCTCGAGACGCCGGCAGATTGCCGGTCAGGGCGGCCGCGAGGAGACCAGGATGAGCAGACAATTGGACAGTGGGGCGCTTGATCGGCTGGCGAGCCGCATCTGCGAGCGCGAAGCGGTGGTCGGGGTGATCGGGCTCGGCTATGTCGGCCTGCCCCTCGCCGTCGCCGTTGCGCGCGCCGGATACACTGCCATCGGTCTCGATATCGACCCGGAGAAGCCGCAGCATATTGCCGCCGGTCGATCCTATATCGGCGCGGTGATGAGCGGCGACCTCAAAGCGCTGGTCGCCGCCGGCCGCCTCTCCGCCACCACCGATTTCGCCGCGCTCGAGCGCTGCGACGTGATCGTCATCTGCGTGCCGACGCCCCTGACCCGGCACCGCACCCCCGATCTCTCCTACATCGAGGCGACGGCCGATACCATCGCCAAACATTTGCGGCCGGGACAGCTCGTGGTCCTCGAATCGACCACCTACCCCGGAACGACCCGCGAGGTGGTTCAGCCGGTTCTCGAGAGCCGCGGCCTCGAGGCGGGCACGGACTTTCTTCTCGGCTACTCGCCGGAGCGCGAGGACCCCGGCAACCCGAGCTTCGAGACTGCATCGATACCGAAGGTCGTCTCGGGACTTGGCGCGCGGGCATCGGAGCTGGTCGCCACCTTTTACGGCCGCGTCGTCGACCACGTCGTTCCGGTGCCGTCTTGCGAGATCGCCGAAGCCGTGAAAATAACCGAGAACATCTTCCGCGCGGTGAACATTGCGCTCGTCAATGAGCTCAAGATGATCTTCGACGCCATGGGGATCGATGTCTGGCAGGTCATCGATGCCGCCAAGACCAAGCCTTTCGGTTACATGCCCTTCTACCCGGGACCTGGCCTCGGCGGTCACTGCATCCCGATCGACCCCTATTACCTCGCCTGGAAATCGCGCGAGTTCGATGTGCCGACCCGCTTCATCGAGCTTGCTGGCGAGATCAACACCCACATGCCCTTCTATGTGGTGCGGCGTCTCGAGGAGGCGCTCGACCGCACCGCCGGCACGGCGCTCGGCACCGCGCGCATCCTGCTGATCGGTCTCGCCTACAAGAAGAATGTTGCCGATATCCGCGAGAGCCCCTCGCTTAAGCTGGTCGAGCTGCTCGAGCGGCGCGGCGCCAGGGTGTCCTACCACGATCCTTATGTTCCGACGGTACCGGTGACTCGCGAGCATTCCGAGCTCGGGGGCCGCGCCAGCGTTCCGCTGGATGCTGCGGCGATCTCGGGCCATGATGCGGTGCTGGTGGCCACCGACCATGACAAAATCGATTATCCACTCATCGCCGCCCACGCACGCTTGATCGTCGATACGCGAAATGTCTTCGCTCGGCTCGGCTTGCCGACCGGCCACATCGTGAAAGGCTAAATCATGCTCAAAGGCCGGTGTCCATGAAAACGCTGGTGACCGGTGCCGCAGGCTTTATCGGCTTTCATCTCTGCGACCGGCTCTTGCGCGACGGCGTCAAGATCGTCGGGCTCGACGACCTCACCCCCTATTACGACGTCGCCCTCAAGGAGGCGCGTCGCCAATTGCTGAAGGAGCGCTACGGGGTCGAGATCGAGATCGTCGATGTTGCGGACAAGGAAGGACTTCAGGCCGTCTGGCGGCAAGCGAGGCCCGAGCAGGTGTTTCATCTCGCTGCCCAGGCCGGCGTTCGCTACAGCCTGGAAAATCCCGGCGCCTATGTCGACAGCAATCTTCGCGGTTTCGCCAATGTGCTCGAATGCTGTCGTGAGCTCCCGCCGCAGCACCTGGTTTATGCGTCGTCGAGCTCGGTCTATGGCGCCAATCCGGTTCCCTGGTCCGAGCACCAGCCTGCCGACCATCCGGTGTCCTTCTATGCCGCCACCAAGAAAGCCAATGAGGTCATGGCCCATAGCTACGCCGCCCTCTTTGGATTTCCCGCGACCGGCTTGCGGTTCTTCACCGTCTATGGCGAATGGGGCCGGCCCGACATGGCATTCTTCAAATTCGCCCATGCCATCATGCGGGGCACCGCCGTCGAGCTTTACAATGACGGCCGCTCGACGCGCGACTTCACCTATGTGGGCGATGCGGTGGAGGCGGTGGTCCGGATCGCTCAGCGCCCGCCATCGGCCACGACCGATCCTTTGGGCTTGATCGATCCGGCGGGGAGCCCGGTCGCGCCGCATCGCGTGATCAACATCGCCTCCGGGCGCAGCGTCACGCTCACCGAGTTTGTCGACACGATCGCGACCGCGCTGGGACGCCGTCCCGATATCCGCCTGCGCGCGATGATGCCGGGCGACGTCCCCGACACCTGGGGAGACGTGACGCTCCTCAAGGCCCTCGCCGGCTACGTTCCGGACACCCCGTTGACCGCCGGGATCGAGCGATTTGCTCGCTGGTACAAGCAAACCTACGCAAGCTAGACCGTGATGTTCTAAGATCGGCTGAGACCAACGGCGGCAGAGGTTTGCAATGCGTATCGTCTATTCGGAGAATCATCGGCTGCACTTCCCGCAAGGGGAGATGTATGGCGGAGAGCTGGTCACCCCCTTCGAGCGGCCGTCGCGCATCGAATATATACTGCGGCGCCTGAAGCAGGTCGGCCTGACCGACATCACCCCGCCGGCCGAGCTGGACCGGCGGGCGCTCGGCATTATTCACGACGCGCGTTTCCTCGAATTTCTCGAGACCGCCTGGCGCGAATGGACCGCCAGTGGCAACCGTGGCGAGCTGATCCCGACCACCTTCCCGGTGCGTGGCATGCGCCAGCGGATCCCGGAGAGTGTCGAGGGCAGGGCGGGCTACTACACCTTGGCCATCGAGACGGCGATCGCCGCCGGCACCTGGCAGGCGGCGCTGTCCTCCGCGGCGGTGGCGCTCACGGCTGGGAATCACGTCGCTGGCGGCGCCCGCACCGCCTTTGCCCTGTGCCGCCCGCCGGGCCATCACGCCCATCGCGACCTTTATGGCGGCTATTGCTTCCTCAACAATGCCGCCTTGGCCGCCCAGGGTTTCATCGAGGCTGGCGCCAAGCGCGTCGCCATCCTCGATGTCGACTTCCATCACGGGAACGGTACCCAGGACATCTTCTATCGCCGCAAGGACGTCCTGTACTGCTCGCTCCATGGCCAGCCGCAGGACGCCTTCCCGTATTTTCTCGGCTTTGCCGACGAGATCGGCCATGGCGAAGGCGAGGGCTTCAACTTCAACTATCCGATGCCGCCCGGCACGGCCTACGCCAAATGGCGGGTCGGCCTCGACGATGCGTTGCGGCGGATCCGCGACCATGGCCCCGATGTCCTCGTGATCTCGCTCGGCGTCGACACCTACAAGGACGACCCGATCAGCTTCTTCAAGCTCGAGTCCGACGATTTCACCGACTATGGCCGGCGCATCGCCGAGCTCGACCTCCCGACCCTGTTCGTCATGGAGGGCGGCTACGCCATCGAGGCCATCGGCATCAATGTCGTCAATGTGCTGACCGGCTTTCTCGGGACGTAGGCAGATAGGCAGTCGGCAGTAGGCACGTGCTCCATGCACTGCCTACTGCCTGATGCCTACTGCCGTTATTTCTGCAGCTCGGTCCAGATTGCCGTATAGAGCTCGTTCACCTCGGGTGCGCAGTTGAGCGAGAACTTGCCCTTGCTGGCGAACTCGGCCGGGATGTTCACCTCGGGCGCCGTCTTCATGTCCTCCGGCATATAGGCCTCCGAGCCCTTGATGCCGTTGGCATAGCGGGCAAAGGCCGAGATCATCGCCGCATTCTGCGGGTCCATGATGAAGTTCTGGAACAGCTTGGCGTTATCGGTGTTCTTGGCGTCCTTCAGCACCATCACATTGTCCATCCAGATATTGTACCCCTCCTTGGGATAGCCATAGACGATGTCCGGGTTCTGCAGCCGTGCCCTGAAAGACGCGCCATTCCAGTTCACCCCTGCCGCCACGTCGCCTTTGGCATATTTCTCGACATTGCCATAGTCCATCGACAGCCAGTTCGGCTTGGCGGCAATCAGCGTGTCGCGCGCCTTCTTGAGCGCCGCCTTGTCGCTGGTGCACGGCTCGCTGCCGACATAAAGCAGGGTCAGGTTGATGACGTCGACCATCTCGGGCACGACATTGACCTTGCCCTTGAGCTCGTCCGGCGGATTGAGGAAGATCGCCGATGTGTTGGGATCGCCCGGATAGACCTTCTTGTTGACGGTCACCCCGGTGGTGCCCCACTGCCACGGCACCGAATAGTGCCGGCCGGGATCGAACGGAACATCGACCCATTTCGGGTCCATGTTCTTGAAGTTCTCCATCTGGTCGGGCCGCGTCTCCTGCACCAGCCCCTCGGCGATCCAGATCGGCACGAAGCTCGCCGACGGCACGACGATATCGAAACCATGTCCGCCCGCCTTGATCTTTGCCAGCGCGGTGTCATTGGAATCGTAGTCGGTGACCGTCACCTTGACCTTGTAGGTGTCCTCGAACTTCTTGATGAGCTCGGGGTTGGTGTAATTACCCCAGTTGAACATGTTGAGCTGACCCTTGGCCAGCGCGCCCGGGGCGCCGGCAAGTGCCGCGACGCTCAAAGCCGCGATCGTAACTGTCCACTTCATTATTCTACCTCCCTGCGGTGAGTGGATGGCGAAGAGCTTAGGCGCTTCGACGGTTCAGGACGAAGAATATTGTCACAAGAGCGATGGAGGTTGCCAGGAAGACCGTCGAGATCGCGTTCATTTCGGGGTTAACCACCCGTCTGAGTTGCCCCAGCATATAGGTCGGCAGAGTGTCCTGGCCGCCCGATTTGACGAGCTCGGTGATCACCACGTCGTCGAGCGAGATGACGAAGGCCAGCATGATGCCGGCGATGATCCCGGGCCACAGCAGCGGCAGGGTGATCCGCCGGAACGTCATCCATGGCGTTGCATAGAGATCGGCCGCCGCCCGCTCAAGCGACAGGTCCATGCTTTCAAGCCGCGCCCGGATCGGCAGATAGGCGAAGGGGATGCAGAAGGCCGAGTGCGCTGCGATCAGATAGGCGAGGCCCGAATAGCCGGTCGCCACCTTGATCATCGCGAAGAAGATGAGGAGCGCCACCCCGGTGACGATTTCCGGCACCATCAGCGGCGTGTTGATCATCGCATAGACGGCGGTAAGCCCGCGATAGGGACGGGTGCGGGTGGTGGCGAGCGCCGCCATGGTGGCGACGGTGGTGGCGATCACTGCCGCGAAGCTCGCGATCACCAGCGAGCGGGTGGCGGCATCGCGCGCCTGATCATTGTTCCAGGCCGACTGGTACCAGCGCCAGGAGAAGCCTTCCCAGATCGCGATCGACACGCCGTCATTGAAGGAATAGACCACGAGCGTGGCGATCGGCAGATAGAGCATGATGAAGCACAGCACCGCGATCGCCGTGAAGCCGGTCTGACGGCGGACCGAGAAGGCCCGGCCGGTGCTCGCACGCGCCTCAGCCATGGCCGGTCGGGTCCGACTTTGCCGCAAAGCGCACATAGACGAGGAGCGCCACCATCACGATGGCGAGCAGCGTCATCGACAGTGCCGAGCCCAGCGGCCAGTTTCTTCCCTGGCCGAATTGCAGCTCGATCAGATTGCCGAGCATCATGTTCTTGCCGCCGCCAAGGACACGCGGCGTCACATAGGCACCGAGCGAGGGAATGAACACCAGGATCGAGCCGGCGATGATCCCGGGCTTGACCAGCGGGATGATGACGCGCCGCAGCACCTGGAAGCGGTTGGCATAGAGATCGTAGCCCGCCTCGATCAGCCGGAAATCGAGCTTCTCCATGCTGGCATAGAGCGGCAGCACCATCAGCGGCAGATAGACATACAGCATGCCGGCGAGGATCGCCCCGTCGGTGAACATGAGCTGCAGCGGCCGGGCGATGATGCCGAGCTGGAGGAGGACGGCGTTGATCAGCCCCTCATTGCGGATCACCTCCTGGATCGCGAAGGTGCGGATCAGGAGATTGGTCCAGAACGGAATGGTGATCAGGAACAGCCATGAGGTCCGGCTGCGCTCCGGTCGCGTCGCGATGAAATAGGCGGTCGGAAAGCCGACGATAAGGGCGAGGATCGTGGTCGCGAAGGAGAGCTTGACCGACCGCCACAGGATCGTCAGATGCGCATCCTGCAGCCTGAGGCTGTCGTCGAAGATGTCGCGCTGGAGCAGCACCCTGAACCAGCCCTCGAGCGATGGCGACCATACCACTCCGCCATAGGGTCCGGGTGTCAGGAAGGAATAGACCAGCACGATGATGAGGGGTCCGACGGCGGCGAAGATCAGGATGACGAGGGAGGGGGAAAGCAGCGCCCAGCGCGTCCGCGCCGCCTGCCTCTCGAGCGCCGAGGCATCGGCCGCAGCAGCGTTTTCGGCAAGCTCGCCAAGGGCCGCTTGGCTCAGCGTCATCGGTCAATCCCTCAGGATCTGAGCCGCGGCATCGGCAAAGACGAT
>JBKOZY010000287.1:0-2670 GCA_046726135.1 Pseudomonadota bacterium
CAGTAGAAGCTCTCGGTGAAGAGCAGCCCCTGCGCGGTCTTCAGCCCGAGGCTGTGGATGTCGGTGAGGAAGATCAGCAGGCCGGCGAGCTTCTGCTTGCCCACGATGCCGAACTCGGCAGCCTGCTTGATCGAGTTGATGGTATCGCCGCCGGCATTGGCAAGCCCGATCACCTGGGCGCCGGATGATTGTGCCTGCAGCAGGAAGGAGGAGAAGTCCTGCCCGGGGAAGGGATGCTTGACGCTGCCGACCACCTCGCCGCCGGCAGCCTTGACGACCGCCGCGGTGTCGCGCTCGAGCGCCTGGCCGAAGGCATAGTCGGCGGTGATGAAGAACCATTTCTTGCCGCCCTGTTCGACCATCGCCTTGCCGGTGCCATGGGCGAGCGCCCAGGTGTCATAGGTCCAGTGCACCGTGTTGGGCGAGCATTTGGCGCCGGTCAGGTCGGAGGCCGCGGCGCCGGACACGAGGAAGATCCTGTTCTTCTCACGCACCACCTCGCTGACCGCCAGCGCCGCCGAGGAGGTGGGGACGTCGGCGATGACATCGACGCCGTCCTGGTCGATCCACTGGCGGGCGATGTTGGAGGCGATGTCCGGCTTGTTCTGGTGGTCGGCGCTGACGATCTCGACCTTGATGCCCTTGGCGGCGGCGCCGAAATCCTCGACCGCCATCCTGGCGGCGATCACCGAGCCTTCGCCGGCGAGATCCGAATAGACGCCCGAGCGGTCGTTGAGGACGCCGATCTTGACGGGGATATCCTCGGCGGCGGCGGCGCCGGCGGTCAGCGACAGGACCGCGGCAATGATCAGCGCATTCACGATTCTCATCTTTTGACTTCCTCCCTTTCTTTACGGCAGTAGGCATTAGGCAGTCGGCAGTAGGCAAGGTCTCGCTTACTGCCTACTGCCTCAGACACCCAGATAGGCCTGGAGCTTCGCCGCATTCTGCGGCAGGTCGCTCAAGGCGATGCTATCCACCACGCGTCCCTGTTCAATGACATAGTGGCGGTCGGCGACGGTTGCGGCAAAATGGAAGTTCTGCTCGACCAGCACCATGGTGAAGCCCGCCTGCTTGAGGCGGGTGATGGTGCGGGCGATGTCGTGGACGATCACCGGTGCCAGCCCCTCGGTCGGCTCGTCGAGGAGCAGGAAGCGGGCGCCGGTCCTCAGGATGCGGCCGATCGCCAGCATCTGCTGCTCGCCGCCGGAGAGCTTGGTGCCTTGGCTCGACAGCCGCTCCTGAAGATTGGGGAACATGGCGAGGACGTCGTCGCGCGCGAGGCCGCCGGGGCGGATCACCGGCGGCAGCATCAGGTTCTCCTCGACGCTCAGGCTGGCAAAGATGCCGCGCTCCTCGGGGCAATAGGCGATGCCGAGCCGGGCGATGTCGCGGGGCTGGAGACGGATGGTCTCGCGGCCGGCGAAGCGGATCGAGCCGCTGCGCCTCCCGAGCAGCCCCATGATCGCCCGCAGGATGGTCGTCTTGCCGGCGCCGTTGCGGCCGAGCAGGGTGACGAGCGCACCGCCCGGGACGGTGAAGTCGACGCCATGAAGGACATGCGACTCGCCATACCAGCCGTGAAGATCCCGTACCTCGAGCGCGTTGTCAGGCATGCCCGGTCCCGATATAGGCCTCGATCACCTTGGGATCGCGCGAGACCTCTTCATAGCTCCCTTCCGCCAGGATCTCGCCGCGGGCGAGCACCGTGATCCGGTCGGACAGCCGCGACACCACCGAAAGATTGTGCTCGACCATCAGCACGGTGCGGCCGGCGGCGGCGCGCCGGATCAGCTCGGCAACCCGCTGCACATCCTCCGCCGTCATCCCCGAGGTCGGCTCGTCGAGCAGCATCATCTCAGGCTCGAGCGCGAGCGTCGTCGCGATCTCGAGCGCGCGCTTCCTGCCATAGGGGAGGGCGCCGGCAAGCATCCCGGCCCAGGGTGCGAGGCCGACGGCCTCGAGCAGCGCCAGCGCCCGCTCATCGAGACGGCTCAGCACGGTCGCCGGGCGCCAGAAATCGAAGGAGTCGCCACGCTCGCGCTGGACTGCCACCCGGACATTCTCGATGAGGCTCAGATGCGGGAACACGGCGGAGATCTGGAACGAGCGGACGAGGCCGAGTCGCGAGATCTCGGCCGGCTCGAGGCCGGTGATGTCGCGGCCATTGTAGCTGATGCGGCCGCTAGTCGGCTCGAGGAACTTGGTGAGAAGAATGAAGCAGGTGCTCTTGCCGGCACCGTTCGGACCGATCAAGGCGTGGATGGCGCCGCGCCGGATCTTGAGGTCGACATTGCGGACGGCAACGAAACCGGTGAATTCCTTGGTCAGGCCCTCGGTTGTCAGAATGTAATCCGCCACGTCGGCCGCTTCGCGCATCCGCGTTTTCTATCCTTCTTCACTGTTGCACAAATGACACGGGAAGCCCCCGAGAATCGTGTATGGTTACAACAGCGGGCCATAAGCAGCCGAAATTCACAGGCCGGGCCACGCTGCAGGCGTGCTGGTGTAATCAATCAGGCAACGCCGCAAGAAGCAACGAGCATCGAGGAGGAGGGGTAGGCAGGCTTGTCCTGAGCAGGGACACCTGTGGGTAATGGTCAACGATCTCCCGAGGGGAAGAAGGGGGCACCATGCTTGAAGCTTACATGATCACCTTCCTCGCATGCA
>JBKOZY010000288.1:0-9913 GCA_046726135.1 Pseudomonadota bacterium
GGCGGGCGCCGGTGGTGGATGAGACGCGCTCGAGACTGTTGCGCGCCGCATCGACGACGATGAAATTCTCTCCCGCGACCGCGAAGTCATACGGATTCCACAGATCGCTGCTGACGACCGTCACCATTCCCGTTTCACCGATCCGCAGCAACGCGTGGTCGAGTGGTCCGGCCGCTTGATTGGCCGGCGTCCACCCTTGCGCCACGATGAAGGACGCACCGGCCCGCTCCACCCGATAAGGCCCGGTCGGATCACCGAATGTGTCGAGGCCATGCGGCAACACCGGTCCGAATGGCAGGATCTGACCTGAAGCATCGCGGCGATAGAGTCGCCCATCGGCGAGATTGGTGATGAGAAGATGGTTGCCATCGCGGGCGACGCCGGCAAAACGTGCACCCTCCCGATGCTCGACCGTCAGCCGGTAATCCGGCGCCGCCACCGGCTCCGCCGCTGCGCCAGACATCATCAGCAGTGCCAGGAAAAACGTCAGCTCGACGAGTGGGCGCATCGAAATCCGCCATTGGCCGCAAAGCGAAAATCGGCGTCATAGGCCAGCCGGTAGGTCGTGGTGAGGTGGGCGGGGTCGCTGTTCCAGGCGCCGCCGCGCAACACCCGGTGACGCCCGTTTCCTTGATAGGCATCCTGCGTCCATTCCCACACATTGCCGAGGAGGTTGAGCACGCCGTCCTTGCTGGCGCCGCCCGGATAGGAATCGGCCGGCGCGGTCATTGCATAGCCATCGCTGTCATCGCTGCCGCAGCAAATCTCGCTGCCATGATTGGCCCTGGCCCCGTCGACCGCTGCATCGCCCCAGGGAAAGCGGGCGCCCTCCGTGCCGCGCGCTGCGCGTTCATATTCCTGCTCCGACGGCAGCCGCAAGCCATAATGGGCGCAGAACGCCGCGGCATCGCCGAAGCTCACGCCCACCACCGGTCGCCCGTCGATGCCGAGCATCGGATGACCGCCATAATAGGCCGAGCGATGGCCGGTGGCTTCAACGAAGCGCTGATATTGCGCATTGGTGATCTCGGTGCGGTTGATGGCAAAGGCCTTGAGCTCGATCGACCGTCGCGGCCGCTCATTCGCGCTCCCGTCATCGCTGCCATAGATGAACCGCCCGCCCGCAATGGCGATCAGCGGATTGTCCGGGATCGGCTGCTCGACGGCAGCGGCGCTTGTCGCAACCACCACCGGCAGGAGCAGCGACAAAGCTTTAAAAGTCCACACGCTTCTGCGTCTCCTGGTCGAACAGATAAACCCGCTCGGCGGGGATGCGCACGCCGATGAGCTGATCGAAATCGCCGCGGAAATTGCGGTCGGTGCGCATCGTCAGCAGATGGTCGCCGACCCTGACGCTGACCAGCGTGCTGTCGCCGGTGAGTTCGGCGGAATAGACCGGAGCGGTGAGATTGCGTTCCCCGCTGCCGTCCATCAGCAAGGTAACGTCCTCCGGTCTGACCCCCATCACCGCGCGCCCGACATTGGCGCGCCCGAGACCCTCGACCTTCAGGCCGCCGGCGCTGGCGAAGCTGCCGTCCTGCACCTCGCCCGGGATCAGGTTCATTGGCGGCGAGCCGATGAAACAGGCGACGAACAGCGTGCGTGGATTGGTGTAGATGTCTTTCGGTGTCCCGAGCTGCTCGATTACGCCGTTGTTCTTCACCGCCACCCGATGGGCGAGCGTCATCGCTTCGATCTGGTCGTGGGTCACATAGATCGTCGTCACCTGCAGATCATGCTGCAGCCGCTTGAGCTCGGCCCGCATCTGAACCCTGAGCTTGGCATCGAGATTGGACAGCGGCTCGTCGAGCAGGAACACCCGGGGCGTCCTGACGATCGCCCGCGCCAGCGCCACCCGCTGGCGCTGGCCGCCCGACAGCTCGCGCGGCAGCCGCTTCAGCAGCGCCTGCAGCTCGACTCGTCGCGCGACCTCCTCGACCCGCCTTTTGAGCTCCGCCGCCGGGACTTTGCGGATCATCAGCGGATAGCCGATATTGTCGGCGACCGTCAGATGCGGATAAAGCGCATAGGATTGGAACACCATCGCAACATCGCGATATTTCGGCAGGACGTCGTTCATCCGCTCATTGCCGAAATAGAGATCGCCCGACGACACCTCCTCGAGCCCGGCGACCATCCGCATGGTCGTCGTCTTGCCGCAGCCGGACGGCCCGAGCAGCACCAGGAATTCCTTGTCGACCACCTCGAGATTGAGGTTCGCCACCGCGACGAAATTGCCGAAGTTCTTGGTGACGTCGTTGAATCGCACCGATGCCATGGTTCAGCCCTTTACCGCGCCGAAGGACAGCCCGCGAACCAGATGCTTCTGCACGATGAAGGCGAAGATCATGATCGGGATGCAGGAGAAAAAGCCGGCGGCGCTGATCTCGCCCCAATAGGTGTGGTACTGCGTCACCCGCCCGGCAATGCCGATCGGCAGGGTCTGCGACCGCTCCGTCAATGTCAGGATCAGCGCCAGCAGGAACTCGTTCCACGAGATGATCAGGCAGAATATCGCGGTTGCCGCCAGGCCCGGCCGCGCCAGCGGCAGCGCCACCCTGAGAAAGGCGCCGAAGCGGGTGTCGCCATCGACCATCGCCGCCTCTTCGAGCTCCACCGGAAGGTCCTGGAAATAGCTCTTCATCATCCAGGTGGCGAAGGGCAGGTTGAAGGCCGTGTAGGCGATCACCACCGCCGGCTTGGTGTTGAGCATGTTGAGATAGTTGAAAGCGACATAGAGCGGGATGATGGTCACGATCGGCGGCATCATGCGGGTGGAGAGGATCCAGAAGCTGATCTGGTGGCGCCACCGGCCGGGATATTGGAAGCGCGCCAGCGCATAGCCGGCCAAGGTGCCGAGCACCACCGAGATCACCGTGGTGCTCACCGCGATGATCAGGCTGTTCAGCGCATATTGCAGGAATGGCCGCTCGATGAAGGCGGCGCGATAATGCTTGAGCGTCGGATTGACCGGATACCATTCCGGCGGGATGGCAAAGATGTCGATGTCGTATTTGAAGGAGTTGCTGGCGATCCAGTAGACCGGAAACAGCGTGATCACCAGCGCGATCGCGATGCCGCAATAGGCGGCGATCTCCTGGGTGACGACGGTGGTGCGGCTGCGCAGCATGGATGGCCTCCTATTCTGCGAGCCGCATGCGCTTGATGAACCAGGTGCTGAACGCGACGGTTGCGAACAGCACGAAGGGCGAGATCGCCGCCGCATAGCTCTGATCGGCGAAACGATAGGCCACTTGATAGATATAGAGGCTGAGCGTCTTGGTCCGGTCGGCCGGGCCGCCGCCGGTCAGGATGAACACCAGGTCGAACAGCCGAAGCGCATCCATGATGCGCAGCAAGAGCGCAATGGCGATGACCGGCTTCAGGAACGGCAGCGTCAGGTCGCGGAACTGCCGCCAGGCCGAGGCGCCGTCGATCGCCGCCGCCTCATAGGGCTCGATCGGCAGGCTGGCGAGCCCGGCAAGCATGAGGAGGAACATGAACGGCGTCCACTGCCAGACATCGGCGATGACCAGCGACAGCATGGCGAGCCGCGCATCGCCGGCCCATGCCTGCGGCGGCAGCCCGAGATTGAACATGATCTCGTTGAGAACGCCGAATTGCGGCTCGTAGATCAGCTTCCAGGTGATGGCCACCGCCACCGGCGGCAGCATCATCGGCAGCATCAGCAACGTCTTCAGCACATTGAGCCGCCGCACATAGCTGTCGAGCAGCAGCGCCAGGCCAAGCCCGAGCAGGAACTCGATGGTGACCGCCGACACCGTGAACACCAGCGTGTTCCTGAGGCCGATATGGAATTGCTGGTCGGTCAGCAGCCTGACGAAATTTTCGGCTCCGGCAAACTCCCAGGGCAGGTCGGGATTGGGGCTGATCCGCGTCACCGCCGCGACAAACATATAGACCGAGGGAAAGATGCTGAGCGCCAGCAGCACGAGCATGGCCGGCGCCAGCATCAGGATGCGCAGATGGCGCTCGACCCATTGTTCGAGACCCGATCCCCTCGCACGGTGCGAGAGCGTCGATGTTGGCAGGGCGCGGGTCATGAGCACTCATCCAGGCGATTTCCCAGCCGGGCAGGGGCGCCGCAAGCGAATCCGGCGCCCCGCTCGACTGTTCAGCCTATTTCGTGCCGGCGATCTTTTCGACCGCCGCCTGGGCGTTCTTCAGCGCCTCCTCCGGCGTCTCGGTTCCGGCAACCGCCTTGGACAGCTCGATGCCGAAGGCATTCTCGATCTCCGGCCATTTCGGATGGCGCGGCCGCGGCGTCGACGCCTGGATTGCCTTCATCAGCACTGGATAGTGCCGGAACTTCTCCTGCTTGGTCAGCTCCGGATCGGTGAACGTCGAGGTGCGAACCGGCGGATTGCCGCGCTCGGCCGAGACCTTGATCTGCTCCGGCGAGGTCGCCCACATCATGAAATCGAATGCCTCCTGCTTGTTCTTGCCGGCCGCCATGAGGCCCATGGTCCAATGGCCGATCTCGGAGCTGCCGGGATTGGTCCCCGCCGGGATCCCGGTATAGGAGATCTTGCCGACCATGCGCGACTGCGTCGGGTCCTCGAAGGTCGCCACCCAGTTGGGCCAGTTGATCGACGAGGCGGCGGTGCCGGCGGCGAGCGCCTGGCCGACCTCATTGGCATTGTAGCTCTCGACCCCCTTTGGCGAGACGTCGCGCAGCGCCATGAACATCTTCATCGCCGTCGCCCCCTCGGGGGTGTCGATTGTCACCTTGCTGCGGTCCTCGTTGAACAAGTTTGCCCCGTAGGACCAGAACAGCGGCATGAAGTCGGCTACCACCGGATTGCCCTGGCCGCCGCGGAAGACATAGCCGAAATAACGCCCGCCGCCCTTGTCGGTCAGCGCCTTTGCCGCCTTCAGCACGTCGTCCCAGGTCTTCGGCTCCTCGACGCCGGCCTCTTTGAACTTGGCGGCATCGTAGAAGAACATCTGCGCGTTGCCGACATAGGGCAGGCAGATATAGGGCCCGCTATTATAGGGGTTGCGGCACAGCGCCAGCGACTTGGAAAGGAAATCGTTGTCCGGACCGTCCTTGCCGGCCTTCTGGAAATAGGGGGTGAGGTCCTCGAGATGGCCGTTCTCGGCGAAGAACGGAATCCACGGGTCGTCCATCAGCACGATGTCGAAGGCGCCGGACTTGGTCTGGCCGGCATTGGCTGCCTGCTCGAACACATTGTTGTAGGGCGCCTGCACGATCTCGACCTTGGTGCCCTTCAGCTTGGCATAATCGGCGGCGGCGGCTCTGAGGCCGTCGCCCTCGCTCCCCGACGGCACGAGCACGGTGATGTCGGCCCATGCCGGATGGATCGCAGCGAGCGACCACAAGGCAAATGCCATGGCGAGAAACGGTCGGCGAACCATTGCTTCCTCCATTCGGTTCAAACGCTCGGGCCTTTTCTCTTTCAGCGGCCCTGGCTGCAAATCCTTCAGCTCATTCACCAGTCCCGTAGTCGACCCTGACGACCTTGCCCGTCAGTGCCGACTGCCGCGCCGCCTCGGCAAGGACCTGGGCCCGGCGGCCGTCCTCGAAGCCGACCGCGGGATCGCCACCGGATTGGATCTTGTCGATGAAATCGTCAAGCTCGCGGCGATAGCCTTCCATATAGCGGTCGATGAAGAAATGGAGGAGCGGCGCCCGCTGATCGGTCGATTCCTTCGTCGATCGCCTGAGGCTGGTGGCGCGCAGATTGTCCGACACGATCATCCCCTTAGGCCCGAACGCCTCGACCCGCTGGTCGTAGCCATAGACCGCCCGGCGCGAATTGTTGATGTGGATCAGCGAGCCCTTCGCTGTCCGCATGACCACCATGGCGCTGTCGAAATCATCCATCGCCTCGAGCTTCGGCTCGATCCTGATCGACCCGGCGGCGAACACCTCGATCGGCTCCTCCTTCGAGATGAAGCGCGCGAGATCGAAATCATGGATCGTCATGTCGCGGAAGATCCCGCCCGACACCCGAAGATAGTCGACAGGCGCGATCGCCGGATCGCGGCTCGTGACGACGAGCTGCTCGAGCGCCCCGATCTCGCCCGCCTCGACCGCCGCGGCCAGCGCGGCGTGACTTGGGTCGTAGCGCCGGTTGAAGCCGATCTGCACCTTGACGCCGGTGCCGGCGATCTCCCGGCGGCATTGCTCCACCCGGGCCATGTCGAGATCGATCGGCTTCTCGCAGAATATGTGCTTGCCGGCCCGTGCCGCCGCGGTGATCAGCCCGACATGGGTGTCGGTGGAGCTGGCGATCAGCACCGCCTCGACCGAACGGTCGCCGAGAATCTCGGCCGCGCTCTCCGCCGGCATCGCGCCATGACGCGCCGCGATCTCATGGCCGGCCCTGGCATTGACGTCATGGACCGCCACCAGCCGTGCCTTGCTGCTGGCGGCGATATTGGCGGCATGAACCGCACCGATCCGGCCTGCTCCGAACAGCGCAAAGCCGACCATGCCCGGCTTCCTCCCGTGAACTGAGCGACGCTGGACGCGCCCGCTTTGTCTTTGCCGTCATTTGATCAGATCGGCGCGCCGGTTTAAAGTGCGCGTTCGACCCTGCCGAGGGGTTGCCTCAGACCTTCCGATCGAGAAAGGTAATGCACAAGCTGCGCGTCGGGTTGGTGGGGGCAGGGCTCGTCGGCCAGGCCGAGCACGCCTTTTACCTCTGGGACGATCGCGATCGCTTCGAATTTGCCGCTCTGGCCGATGCCTCGCCGTCGGTCCGTGCGGCGGTCGGCGCCCGCTACGGCGTGCCGGTGCTTTGCGCCACTCTGGGCGAGATGCTGTCGGCCAGGCTCGATGCGGTGGTGATCGCCGCACCCGACCCGTTCCATCCCGAGCTGGCGGTGGCCGCTCTCGATGCCGGCCTGCACGTGCTGTGCGAGAAGCCGCTGGCGCTGACCGTCGCCGGTTGCAATGCCATCGCGGCCGCCCGTGACCGCAGCGGTCGCATCGTCCAGGTCGCCTATATGAAGCGCCACGACCCGGCCTATCGCCGGGCGCTCGCGCTCCTTCCCGAGCGGATCGAGGACGTCAGGCTGATCGCCGTCGAGGTCAATGATCCCGATCAGGATCCCTTCGTCGCCCATCTCCCGATGGTCTCTCCCGCCGACCTGCCGGCGCCGCTCCGCGCTGCGGCAGCCTGCCAGGCTCAAGCGCAGCTTCATGAAGCGGCAGGCCGACCGCTCAACGACCGCGAGGCGCGCGCGCTTGCCAATGGCTTCTTCTCGGCCATGGTCCATGACATTGCCGTCGTCCATGGCATCCTCGCCCGTCTCGGCTGCGAATTGCCGGCGGAAGCGGCCGACGGCCGGATCTTCGACCATGGCCGCGGCGTCCTTCTGAGCTTCCCGCTGCCCGGCGACGGCCGCGTCGCCCTGACCCACCTCAACCTGCCGGGCGTTCCCGACTATACCGAGCGGGTCACCATCTACTGCACCGACCGCATCATCGAGCTCACCTTCCCCTCGCCCTATCTGAGGCATTTTCCGACGCGGCTGACGGTGCGCCGCGGCGCCCCCGACCACACGCTCGAGCTCATCGACGAGCGAGTGAGCTTCGAGGAGGCGTTCCGCGAGCAGTTGCGCGCCTTTCATGCGGCGGTGCTGGGCGAAGGACCGGTCGAGACACCGGTGGAACAGGCGCGCCGCGACATCGAGCTACTGACATCGGCATTCCACAGGGCGATCACATGAGAATTGGCATCTATTCAGACTCCCTGCCTGAACTCGATCGGCGGCAGTTCTTCGCCTGGTGCGCCGAGCGCGGCATCCGCGATGTCGAGCTCGGCGTCGGCGCCTGGGGACCGTGGCCCCGGCCCCATCTCGACCTTGCAACCATCGCCAGCCGGAGCGAGCGCGACCGTCTCGAGGGCGAGCTCGGCGAATTCGGCCTGCGCCTCGCCGCAGTCAATGCCGCCGGCAATCTGCTTCATCCC
The DNA here is from genome assembly GCA_046726135.1 of Pseudomonadota bacterium. Classification (GTDB taxonomy): domain Bacteria; phylum Pseudomonadota; class Alphaproteobacteria; order Rhizobiales; family Aestuariivirgaceae; genus DATAFF01. Next base: position 7,965 of record JBKOZY010000288.1, read on the forward strand.
GATCCCGACAAGCGCGCCGATGCGCAAGCCCGCTTCGAGGCCGCCCTCGATCTCGCGACGGCGCTCGGGGTGAACCGCCTCATCACCATGAGCGGCTGCCCCGCCGGGCCGCGCGGCGGCACCCTCGGCGTCTTTCCCTGCTGGGCGACCTCGAGCGACAGCGAGGATCTCTTCGCCTGGCAGATGGAGAACGAGGTCGGGCCATTCTGGCGCAGCGTCAGCCAGCGGCTCGCGGCGAGCGCCCCGGATCTCATGATCTGCCTCGAGCTCCACCCCGGCGTCACCATCTTCACTGCCGCCGGTTTCGAGGCGCTCACCCGCTATGTCGGCCGCAACATCGGCATCAACATGGACCCGAGCCATTTCTGGTGGCAGGGCATCGATCCGCTGACGGTGATCGAGCGGCTCGGCGGCTTCATCGGCTATGCCCATGGCAAGGACACGCTGATCCACCCGGAGCGCGTCCGCCGCGACGGCGTGCTGCATTTTGCGCCGCCGGCTGCCGATGCCGATCGCGCGCCCTGGCATTTCGCGCCGGTGGGCGAAGGGCACGACACTGCCACCTGGACGGATCTCATCCGTGCATTGCAGGCCGTCGGCTATGACGATGTCATCTCGATCGAGCATGAGGATCCGCGCTACCGCGGCACCGAAGGCACGCAGCGTTCGCTCGACGGGTTGAAGCGGGCCATGTCGTGAGCAGTGTGCGTTACGAGGGCGTCGAAAAGCGGTTCGATCCGGTGGTGGCGTTGCGTGCCCTCGATCTCGACGTGCCGAACCGTGCCTTCCTGGCGCTGCTCGGACCGTCGGGCTGCGGCAAGACCACGGCGCTCCGGGTCCTTGCCGGTCTCGAGGCACCGACCGCCGGGCGGGTGCTGATCGGCGGCCGCGACGTGACGCGGCTGCAGCCGCGCGACCGCGACATCGCCATGGTGTTCCAGAGCTATGCGCTCTATCCCCATATGACGGTCGGCGACAACATCGCCTATCCCTTGCGCATCCGCAAAGTGCCGGCGAGCGACCGCGCCCGCAAGATCGGCACCGTCGCCCAGGCGCTCGAGGTCGATCACCTGCTCGATCGCTATCCCCGCCAGCTGTCGGGCGGCCAGCGCCAGCGCATCGCCCTGGCGCGCGCCATCGTGCGCGATCCCGCCGCCTTTCTGATGGACGAGCCGCTGTCCAATCTCGATGCCCGGCTGCGCCTGACCATGCGCGGCGAGATCAAGCGGCTGTGCCATGAGCTCGGCGCCACCACCATCTACGTCACCCATGACCAGGCCGAGGCGCTGACCATGGCCGATCTCGTCGCCGTGATGCGCGACGGCGCGCTGCAGCAGCTTGGCTCGCCCGAAGAAATCTACGAGCGCCCCGCCAACCGTTTCGTGGCGCTCTTCGTTGGCAGCCCGCCGATGAATCTCCTGCGCGCCTCCATCGACGATGCCGGCCTCCATGTCGCCGGCATGACGCTGCCGCTTGGCCGGAGCCGCCATGCCGCCTGCGCCGGCGAGGCGATCGGCGAGGTCGGCATAAGGCCGGAGGACATCGTGCTCGGCGCAACCCACAGCACCTCGACCCTCAATGGCGAGGTCTATGTGGTCGAGCCGATGGGCAATGAGACGCTGGTCGTCATCCGCATCGGCGAGGAGCGGCTGTCGGCGCGGGCGCGCCGCGGGTTCCGTGCCCCTGTCGGCTCGGCCATCGGCGTTAGTTTCGATGCCGACGATGCCTGCTTCTTCGATGCCTCGGGCGCAACCGTCGTGCATAGGGATGCAAGAAAGGGAGGAAATCAAAATGAAAACGCGTAAGTTGCTGCAGCGCAAGCTGAACCGGCGCAAGCTGCTCAAGACGAGCGCCCGTCTCGCTATCGGCTCGACGCTCGTCGCGACCTTGGCTGCCCCGCCGATCGTCAGGGCAGCCGGCGGCAAGGTCATCATCGGTGCCTTCGCCGA
>JBKOZY010000289.1:0-3544 GCA_046726135.1 Pseudomonadota bacterium
GCGTCGTCCAGGTCTATTACGCCCTGCGCCTTGCCGAGCAGACCGGTTTCGCCATTGCTGCCGAGGTCAAGCCGCGCATCGTGGTGTTTCGGGCTGGAAGGCAGTAGGCTGGAAGGCAGTAGGCAGTAGGCAGTAGGGAAATGCTCAGTTCACTGCCTGTTGCCTAACGCCTAATGCCTCTTTCAGGCTGCTTGCCCGGCTGCGCCTTCGCGCAGCACATAGCCGCGGCCCCACACCGTCTCGATGTAGTTCCGCCCACCGGCTGCCATCGCCAGCTTTTTGCGCAGCTTGCAGATGAACACGTCGATGATCTTAAGCTCCGGCTCGTCCATGCCGCCATAGAGATGGTTGAGGAACATCTCCTTGGTCAGCGTCGTGCCCTTGCGCAGCGATAGGAGCTCCAGCATCTGGTACTCCTTTCCGGTGAGATGCACTCGCTGCCCTGATACCTCGACCGTCTTGGTGTCGAGATTGACGATGAGATCGCCGGTCGCGATGACCGATTGCGCATGACCCTTGGAGCGGCGCACCACCGCGTGGATACGCGCCACCAGCTCGTCCTTGTGGAACGGCTTGGTCATGTAATCGTCGGCGCCGAAGCCCAAGCCCCGCACCTTGTCCTCGATTCCGGCAAGCCCGGAGAGGATCAGGATCGGCGTGTTGACCTTCGAGACCCTGAGCGACTTCAGCACCTCGAAGCCGGACATGTCCGGCAGATTGAGGTCGAGCAGTATGATGTCATAGTCATACAGCTTGCCGAGATCGATTCCTTCCTCACCAAGGTCGGTGGTGTAGATATTGAATCCTTCGGATTTCAGCATCAGCTCGATGCTTTGCGCCGTCGCTGAATCATCCTCGATAAGAAGCACGCGCATCAGCAACCCCTTCCCGACATCCGCGACTTCTGGACCCCGCATCCAGGAGCAATTCGAATCCGCAATGACGGACCCTGGTTAATCTTCGTGGTTAAGATACCCGCACAAAAGTTAACAAACCCTAAGCCCCTGCCGCGAAAATGGCGCAATCACCTGAATCGCGAATCGTCTTTACTCCAACTTAAGCCAGTGCCGGCACCATGCAGCGAAATCGGGAGATTGACGCTAGTCGATTCGTGGCGGTTGCGGGAGGCCGTTCATGCGTTCGAAAAACACCTATCTGCGGCTTCAGCGCTTTCGTGTCGAGGAACGGCGCCGCCAGGTCCAGGCCATCGAGGCGATGATTGCCGACTTTCGTCGCAAGCAGGACGACCTCGATCATCAGATCGCCGCCGAGGAGCAGCGCAATGGCGTCACCGATCCTGGTCACTTCAGTTATTCGATGACCGCCAAGTCGCTGCGCGGCCGCCGCGACAACATCCTGCGCTCGATGAGCGAGCTGAAGGCCGAGCTCGATGACGCCAAGGAGCGATTCGCCGCCGAGGAGAGCGAGCTGCGCAAGCTCGAGCTTCTCGCCGAGAAGGAAGGCGGCGTCGTTCAGGTCGCGGCACCCGCCGCCGACATTGGCGGCGACACCAGCCGGTGGCGCAACAGCTTTTCATAATAGGGCTGCGCCGCATTGGCGAGCGCCGCAAGTCCAGCCGTCATCGCCGGTCTCGCCACCGGCCGCTGCTCGAAGCCGGTCGACGTCCACACCGCATTGTACCAATGCGGCGCCCAGACGCCGTCGAATGATTTCGGCCCCGCCGGCCATGACAGCATCTCTTGACGGAATTCGATTCCGAGCGCTGCGCACAGCGCCCTGAGCATGCCTTCCGGATCGCTCAATATGTCGTCGGCATCGACCACCGGCGGCGCCTTGCCGAGCCGTTCCGCCACCATGTCGAAGATCTCCCCCTGCTCGACGAAGCCGATGTCCTGGAGCGTCACCGTCGGCCATTTCTTGACATAGCTTTCGAGTACCCGCTCGGGCGAGCGGATCAGGAAGGCGTTGGTCAGTCCGTGTACGAAGCTGCGGTCGAAGCCCTTCAGCATGTGATGCGTCATGTGCTTCTGGTAGAACACCGGCCGACCCTGCGGCGCCGGTTCGAGGCAGCGCTTCACCAGCACCTCGAAGTCCGAGCCCCATGCCGCGATGATCTCGTCCCTCAGCGGATGGTCGTTGCCGCGCGCCTTGAGCGCGAAGCCGTAGAACGGCTCGTCCCAGCAGATGCAGTCGGGCCGGTTGCCGAAGGAATACATCATCGCCGTCGAGATGTTGCGCGGCCCCGACCACATGGCGATGTTGACGCTCTTCTCCATCATCGCCGCACCGCCTCCTTCACGGCGAGAGCCCGATAGAGGGCGCTCAGTCGCTGCGTCATCGGCCCAGGACCGCTCCACGCTTCCGGCGGGGCGAGGGGATGGCGGATCGGCCGCCCATCGACCTCGCGCACCGCCGCGAGGCCGGCAAAGGTCCCGGTGACGAACGCTTCATCGGCGCCGTAGACATCATAGAGCGAGAACGCCTTCTCGTGGATCGGGATGCCATTGCTGCGGCAGAGCCCGATGATGTTCCCGCGGGTGATGCCGGGGATGCAATACTGCCCTGTCGACGTCCACACCTCGCCACGGCGCACGATGAAGAAATGCGTCGAGTTGCAGGTGGCGACGAAGCCATGCGGGTCGAGCATCAGCCCTTCATCGGCACCCGCATCGGCCGCCTGGATGCAGGCGGTGATGCAATTGAGCTTGGAATGCGAATTGAGCTTCTGATCCTGGACATCGGGATAGCCGCGCCGCACGTGAACGGTGTGCAGCCTGAGACCCCGCGCCGCGACCTCGGGATCGGCAGTCTTGTATTCCGGGATGATGACGATGGTCGCCGGCGAGATCGTCACCCGCGGATCCTGATACGGCGTCGCCTTGACGCCGCGGGTGACCATCAGGCGGATATGGACACCCTCGGTCATTCCATTGGCCTCGAGGCAATCGAACAGCCGGTCGCTGAGCTCGGCCGGCGTCAGCCCGATATCCATGTGGATCGCCTTGGCACCCTCATAGAGTCGCTCGAGATGCTGATCGAGGAACGACACGCCCCCGCCATGCATCCTCAGGCCTTCCCACACCCCGTCGCCCAGGATGAAGCCGGAATCGAACACCGAAACCATGGCCTTGTCGCGTGGATAAAGCACGCCATTGACCGAGATCAGGATCTCGGCATTGCGTGGATCCTGGCGAAAATTATGGGTGCCCTGGGCCATCCTTGAGCGTCCTCCATGATTGCCATCAGCCGAATAAGACCAAGCCGGCGCGCGCGCAAGCCTGACGGCATGAAGGCCTTGACGCGGGGCGCGTCTGGCGGTGAGGCTGGCGGCCGAGACTTTCCTGCCCTCCTGGGCAACCGGCGGACCCCATCCATGAGAGACAATCCCATCGTCCCGACAATCGATTTCGCCGCCGACGGCGTGCGGCACGGGTTTCTGCGGCTTCCCTACAGCCGCGACGATTCGGCCTGGGGCTCGGTGATGATCCCGCTCACCGTGGTGAAGAATGGCAGCGGCCCGACCGCTCTCTTCGCCGGCGCCAATCACGGTGACGAATATGAGGGTCCGCTGGCGCTCCAGGAG
>JBKOZY010000290.1:0-7625 GCA_046726135.1 Pseudomonadota bacterium
GCTGGGCGAGGGCGCCTTTCTGCTGGTTGACGACCCGCTGGCCGCCCTGACCGACCTCGGCCGCGCTGGACGGAAGCGGTGCGCCGCGAAAGTGGTCGCCGTCACCGGCAGCGTCGGCAAGACCACCACCAAGGAGGCGCTGCGCATTGCACTGTCGGTCAGCGGACCGACCCACGCTTCGGTTGCATCCTACAACAACCATTGGGGGGTGCCGCTGTCGCTGGCCAGGATGCCGCGTCAGACCGCCTTTGGCGTGTTCGAGATCGGCATGAACCACAAGGGCGAAATCACACCGCTGACCGCGCTCGTCCGCCCCCATGTCGCCATCGTGACCGCCATTGCCGAGAGCCATCTCGGCCATTTCGACGGCCTTGCCGACATCGCCGACGCCAAGGCCGAGATCTTCGGCGGCGTCGAGCCCGGCGGCGCCGCCCTGATCAATGGCGAGACCCCGTTCCACGAGCGCCTCGAGCAGGCTGCCCGGGACCACGGCATTGGCCGGGTCTACCGTTTCGGCGCCACCCCCGATGCCGATGTCAGGCTTATCGAGGGCGATTTCGCGGCAGAGCACAGTGACGTCACCATCTCGGTCTTTGGCGACCGGCTGGCGCTGACGATCGGTGCGCCGGGCCGCCACATGGCGCTGAACGCGCTCGCCGTCCTGGGTGCGGTGAAGCTCTGCGGCGCCGATCTCGCTGCCGCAGCCGGCACACTTTCCGTCTTTGCGCCAGGCAAGGGCCGGGGCTTGCGCCTGCGCCTGCCCATGGACGAGGGCTCGGTCACGCTGATCGACGAGAGCTATAATGCCAATCCGGCCAGTATGCGTGCGGCGCTGGCGCTGCTTGCCCAGGCGGAAATCGGACCCGGGGGGAGACGAATCGCCGTCCTCGGCGATATGCTGGAATTGGGACAGAGCTCGAATGCCCTGCATCGTGCCCTGGCCAAAGACATGGATGCCGCGGGCATCGACTCGCTTTATGCCTGTGGTTCCGGCATGTCCGAGCTCGTGCCGGCATTGGCACATAGGATTCCGGTCCTGCACCGGACCCAGTCGGTGGAGCTGGTCGAGCCGCTGACCCAGGCGTTGCGGCCAGGGGATGTGGTGATGGTCAAGGGATCCCTCGGCTCCCGCATGGGGGTCGTGGTGGAAGCGCTGAAGGAGAGATTGACGGCGGCCGGCGGTCGCTGAGGGCGGCCCTCGAGGGACGGACACGGGGACAGGGACGGGGAAGCGGGAGAGATGCTCTATGAATTGTTGTCGGGACTCGCCGGAGAGGTCTCGGCACTCAATGTGTTCCGCTACATCACCTTTCGCACCGGCGGTGCGATTGTAACGGCGCTTCTGTTCGTCATGCTGTTCGGCCCCTGGCTGATCTCGCTGCTCCGCCTCAAGCAGGGCAGGGGCCAGCCGATCCGCTCCGATGGTCCGCAGCGTCACATTATCGAGAAGCAGGGCACGCCGACCATGGGCGGCCTCATGATTCTCGCCGGCATCCTCGCCGGCACCCTGCTGTGGGCCGATCTCGCCAATCTCTATGTCTGGGCCGTGCTCTCGGTCACCCTGGGTTTCGGCGCCATCGGCTTTTACGACGATTACCTCAAGGTGACGCGCCGCCAGTCCGACGGCTTCTCCGGCCGGGTTCGGTTGCTCATCGAATTCGCCATCGCAGCGGCGGCCGCGCTGCTCTTCATGGAGATCGGCTCGCCCCAGCTGTCGAGCGCCTTGGCGCTGCCCTTTCTCAAGGACGTGCTGATCCAGCTCGGCTGGCTTTTCGTGCCGCTGGCGGCGCTGGTGATCGTCGGCGCCGGCAATGCCGTCAACCTCACCGACGGGCTCGACGGCCTGGCGATCGTTCCGGTGATCATCGCGGCGGCAAGCTTCGGGGTCATCGTCTATTGCGTCGGCAATGTCGCTTTTGCCGAATACTTGCAGCTCCATTACGTCCGCGGCTCGGGCGAGCTGGCGGTCCTGTGTGGCGCGATCATCGGCGCCGGCCTCGGCTTCCTCTGGTTCAATGCCCCGCCCGCGATGATCTTCATGGGTGATACCGGCTCGCTGTCGCTCGGCGGGGCGCTGGGCGCCATCGCCGTCGCCGTCAAGCACGAGATCGTGCTTGCGGTCATCGGCGGCCTGTTCGTGCTCGAGACCGTCTCGGTGATGGTTCAGGTTGTCTCATTCAAGCTCACCGGCAAACGCGTTTTTGCCATGGCGCCGCTCCATCATCATTTCGAGCAGAAGGGGTGGAGGGAACCGACCATCGTGATCAGGTTCTGGATCATCGCCGTCGTCCTGGCGCTGGTCGGCTTGTCGACCCTGAAGCTGCGATGAGTGGCGCCATGTTCCCCGCCACCAGGTTCAACGGCAGAAAGATTGCGGTGCTCGGGCTGGCCCGCTCGGGGTTGGCCAGCGCCCTGGCCCTCCAGGCGGGTGGTGCCGACATCGCGGCCTGGGACGATGGCGAGGAGGCCCGCAGGGAGGCGGCCGCTGCGGGGATTCCGTTGCGCGATCTCTCGCAAGCCGATTTCTCCGAGTTCGCCGCTTTGGTGCTGTCGCCCGGCATTCCCCTGACCCATCCGCGCCCGCATTGGAGTGTCGACAGGGCGCATGCCGCCGGGATCGAGATCATTGGCGACACCGAGGTGTTCATCCGCGAGATCGCGGGAACCGGATCGAGGCTCGTCGCCATCACCGGCACCAACGGCAAGTCGACCACCACCGCGCTTACCGGCCATGTGCTGCGCTCCGCCGGCCTCGATGCCCATGTCGGCGGCAATATTGGCACCGCCGTGTTCCAGCTGCCGCCGCCTGAGCCCGGCCGCGTCTACGTCCTCGAGCTCTCCTCCTATCAGATCGACCTCACCCCCGGGCTCAAGCCCGATGCCGCGATCCTGATGAACCTGACCCCGGACCATCTCGATCGTCACGGCGACATGGCGGGTTACGCCGCCGTCAAGGCCAAGATTTTCGCCCGCCAGTCGACCGGCGACGTCGCCATCTGCTCGCTCGACGACGACTGGTCGGCCGCCATTGCCGCAGCGCTGCCGGCTGCCTCGACCCATCGTCCCTTCTCGGTGCAGAAGCGGCTCGACGATGGGATCAGCGCTCCCGATGGCGTGCTTGAGGATCGCCGAGCCGGCAACACCTCGGCGCGGCTCGACCTGCGTGACCTCAACGCGCTGCGCGGGCGCCACAATTGGCAGAATGCCTGCGCCGCCTATGGGGCCGGTCGCGCCATGGGGCTGTCGGCCGATGCGATTGCCGCGGGCTTCCGGAGCTTTCCCGGCCTCGCCCACCGCATGGAGGAGGTCGCCCGTCAGGGCAACGTCATCTTCGTCAATGACAGCAAGGCGACCAATGCCGACGCCGCCGAGAAGGCGCTGCTCTCCTTCGACGCGATCTATTGGATCGCCGGCGGGCTGATGAAGGCGGGCGGCATCGAGCCGCTGCGCCCGCTGTTCGGCCGAATCGTGCGCGCCTATCTTATCGGCCAGGACGCGCCGGTGCTCGCCGCGACGCTTGAAGGCAATACCCCCTACCGCATGTGCGGCACCGTCGGGCAGGCGACCCGCGCGGCGGCCCGCGACGCTCGCGCCGAGAACCGCAGCAACGCCGTGGTGCTGCTGTCGCCGGCCTGCGCCTCCTTCGATCAGTTTCCCAACTTCGAGGTCCGCGGCGACGCCTTTCGCGAGGCGGTGATGGATCTGCTGCAGGAGGCCGCGCCATGCTGATCTCCCGCGCCGATCGCGGCCTGCTTGCCAATTGGTGGTTCACCGTCGACCGCGTTCTGCTGATGACCGTTCTGCTGCTGATGGCGCTCGGCGTCCTGTTCTCCATGGCGGCGAGCCCGCCGGTGGCGGCGCGCCTCGGCCTGCCCGATTTCCATTTCTTCAACCGCCAGCTCGCCTATGTGGTGCCGAGCCTGGTGGTGCTGTTCGCCACCTCCCTTCTCGACCTCAGGTCCACCCGGCGGGTCTCGCTCGTCATCTACATTCTCGGCCTCGGCCTGATGGTCGCCGCCATCATGGTCGGGCCCGAGATCAAGGGCGCCCATCGCTGGATCGGCATCGGCCCGATCAATCTCCAGCCGTCGGAGCTCGTCAAGCCGGCCTTCGTCGTCATGGCTGCCTGGTTCCTCGCCGAGGGCGACCGCAGCCCCGGCATGCCCGGGCTGGTCATCGCCTGGCTGCTGTTCCTCGGCTTTGCCGCCCTGCTGGTGAAGCAGCCGGATTTCGGCCAGACCGGTCTCGTCAGCCTCGTCTTCCTCGCCATGCTGCTGCTGCGGGGCATTTCCTGGCCGTCGCTCGCCGGCCTGGGCGGTGCCGGCTTGGCCCTGGCCTTCGTCGCCTATGAGACCGTCCCCTATGTACGCTCCCGGATCGCCGGCTTCATCAACCCCGACAAGGGCGACAACTTTCAGATCAAGACGGCCATGGAGGCCTTCGAGAATGGCGGCCTGCTCGGCACCGGCCCGGGCGGTGGCGTCGCCAAGCAGATTCTCCCCGATGCCCATACCGACTTCGTGCCGGCGGTGATCGGCGAGGAGTTCGGCTTCCTGGCGCTCCTGGTCCTGCTCGGCCTCATCGCGTCCGTGGTGATTCGCGTCTTGCAGCGCGCCAAGCGCGAGCCCGACGCCTTCGCGGCCCTCGCCATGGCCGGCCTCGCCATCATGTTTGGCCTCCAGGCCTCGATCAATCTCGCGGTGAACACGGCGCTCATTCCCGCCAAGGGCATGACGCTGCCATTCATCTCCTATGGCGGTTCCTCGCTCGTCGCGACGGCCTTTGCCATGGGGCTGGTGCTGGCGATGAGCCGGCGCCGTCCCGAGGCGGTGCTGCCGGCGGGCCCGGTTGCAACGACGGCGTGAGGTGAGGGAGACCCCCATGGAGCAGTTGCCGGCGCGTGGTGATCGTCAGGTGGTGGTGCTCGCGGCCGGTGGCACCGGCGGACACCTGTTCCCGGCCCAGGCCCTGGCCGAGGTCCTGACCGCCCGCGGCTATGTCGTCCATCTCATGACCGATCCGCGCGGCATGGAATATGGCGGAAGGTTTCCGGCCCGCGAGCTCCATCACATCCCCTCCGCCACCGTGTCCTTGTCGAAGCCCTGGCTCTTGCCGGTCCGTGCCGTCAATCTGGCGCGCGGCTTCAGCCTTGCGAGGCGGCTCTTGCGCGATCTTGCTCCAAGCGTCGTCGTCGGGTTCGGCGGCTACCCGTCATTCCCGCCGATGATCGCCGCCCAGCGGCTCAAGATCATGACGGTGATCCACGAGCAGAATGCGGTGATCGGGCGCGCCAACCGCGCCGTCGCCCGCGCTGCCGCCGCCATCGCCACATCCTTCCCCAAGATCGAGCGGTTGCCGCCGGCGCTCGCCGCCAAGGCAACCATGACCGGCAATCCGGTGCGGGCCAGCGTCTTGCTCGCCCGCGAGCGACCCTATAAGGCGCCGGGCGCCGGCGAGCCCTTCAACCTGCTGGTGTTCGGCGGCAGCCAGGGAGCACGTTACTTCGCCGAGCTGATGCCGGAGGTGATCGGCCACCTGCCGCATGCGGTGCGCCGCACCCTGACCGTCGTCCAGCAATGTCGCCAGGAGGATCTGAAGGCGGTGCGCACCGACTATGAGCGGCTCAGTGTGAAGACGCAGCTCGCGCCCTTCTTTCCCGATCTGCCGGAGCGGATCGCCGCCGCCCATCTGGTGATCGCAAGGTCGGGGGCATCGACCGTCGCCGAGCTTTCGGTCATCGGCCGGCCGGCCGTGCTGGTCCCCTTGCCTCATTCGCTCGAAAGCGACCAGCTGAAGAATGCCGAGAGCTTCGCCGCGGCGGGCGGCGGCTGGATCCGCGAGGAGGGGACCTTCACGGCCGCCGACCTCGCAACTTTTCTGACCCATTTGCGCTATGCCGCCGAGGATCTCGAGACCCATGCTGCATCGGCGCGTCGTCAGGGTCGACCTGACGCCGCCGAGCGGCTGGCCGATCTTGTCGAGCGCCTGGCGCGCGATGCCAAAGCGACAGCACATGCCGGGGCAGGTGAGTCCGCAGCGACAATGGAAAGGACCTGAGCCATGAAGCTTCCTCGCGAGACCGGCCCCATCCACTTCATCGGGATTGGCGGCATTGGCATGAGCGGCATCGCCGAGGTGATGAAGACGCTCGGCTACGCGGTTCAGGGATCCGATCTCGCCGACAACTACAACGTCGCCAGGCTCCGCAAGCTCGGCATCCCGGTCGAGATCGGCCATCGCGAGGAGAATCTCCGCGACGCCAGGGTCGTCGTCATCTCCTCGGCGGTCAAGGCAGACAATCCCGAGCTCGCCGCCGCCCGCGACCGCCTGCTGCCGATCGTGCGGCGCGCCGAGATGCTGGCCGAGCTCATGCGGTTCAAATCCTGCGTGGCGGTCGGCGGCACCCACGGCAAGACCACCACGACCTCGCTGGTTGCCGCTCTGCTCGATGGCGGCGGCCTCGACCCGACGGTGATCAATGGCGGCATCATCAACGCCTATGGCACCAATGCCCGCCTCGGCAAGGGCGACTGGATGGTGGTCGAGTCTGATGAATCGGACGGCACCTTCGTCAAGCTCCCGGCCGACATCGTCATCGTCACCAACATCGATCCCGAGCATCTCGACTATTACGGCACCTTCGATGCCGCCCGCTCGGCCTATCGCGCCTTTGTCGAGAACATCCCCTTCTACGGCTTTGCCGTGATGTGCGTCGACCATCCCGAGGTCCAGTCGCTCCTCGGCACCATCAGGGATCGCCGGATCATCACCTATGGCACGAGCCCGCAGGCCGATGCCCGTCTCGTCACCCACCGTTTCGTGGAGGGCGAGAGTCTTTTCGGCGTTCTGCTCACCGACCGGCGGACCGGCGCCGAGCGCTTGATCGATGGTCTGCGCCTGCCGATGCCAGGCGGGCACAACGCCCTCAACGCCACCGCTGCGATCGCCGTGGCGCAGGAGCTCGGCGTCGACGACGAGGCGATCCGCAGCGCGCTTGCGGGCTTCTCGGGCGTCAAGCGCCGCTTCACCCGCACCGGTACCCATGACGGCATCACCATCTATGACGACTACGGCCACCACCCGGTCGAGATCGCCGCCGTTCTGGCAGCGGCCCGCGAGGTCACGACCGGCCGGGTCATCGCGGTGGCGCAGCCCCATCGCTACACCCGGCTGTCGAGCCTGTTCACCGAGTTCTGCACCTGCTTCAACAATGCCGACACGGTGGTCGTCGCGCCGGTCTATTCGGCAGGCGAGTCGCCGATCGAGGGGGCGACCCACGACGCCCTGGCGCTCGGCCTCAAATCGCGGGGCCACCGCAATGTGCTGAAGATCGACGATCCGGCCGAGCTCGCGCCGCTGATCGCCGAGACTGCGCGCCCCGGCGACATCGTGATCTGCCTCGGCGCCGGCACCATCACCCAATGGGCCTATGCGCTGCCGCTGCAGCTCGCAGCCCTCGACCGGGTTGTTCGGCCGGCTGTCGGAAAGGGGGCGGCGTGACCACCGCACTCGATGGCGAAGCACTGATCCGTCGCCTGCCGCCGGCACGCGGCCGTCTCGAAGCCAATCGCGGCCTCGCCGAGTTTACCTGGTTCCGCGCCGGCGGACCGGCCGAGGTGCTGTTC
>JBKOZY010000291.1:0-6367 GCA_046726135.1 Pseudomonadota bacterium
GGTCAGCCATGTTCTATCACATCGCAAAGAACGGCACGCTCGAAGCCCTGTTCGACCGCACTGGCTATGACGAAGTGATGCTTCGCTGTGCGAGGATCGGCTACAAGCCGTAACTGCTGCTCCGCCTTGCTGCCGGTGTGCGCTGCCCATGCGGCGCACCTTGTCCCGATCAGAAACGGAGCCATTCTCCCATGCCATCCCACAGCGCAAATATCGATCTTGCAGAGATCGTCGCCGCCGATATCGGCCATCATTTCCATCCCTTCACCGACCACAAGGCATTCCACGGGGAAGGTGGCCCGCGGGTCATCACCCATGCCAAGGGCGTGTGGATCTTCGATGCCACCGGCCAGAGATATCTCGATGCGATGTCCGGACTGTGGTGCGTGAATATCGGCTATGGTCGCAAGGAGCTGGCCGACGCCGCCTATCGGCAGATGCTCGACCTGCCCTATTACAACACCTTCTTCAAGACCACGACCGTGCCGGCGACACGGCTGGCCGAAAGCGTCGCGAGCGTCTTGCCCAAGCGCTTCCAGCAGGTCTTCTTCGTCAATGACGGATCGGAAGCCAACGACACCATGGTCAGGTTCGTCCGCCATTACTGGTCGCTGCAGGGCAAGCCCTATCGCAGCAACTTCATTGCCCGCCGTCGCGGCTACCACGGATCGACCATGGTCTCGGCCTCGCTCGGCGGCATGGACAGCATGCACGGCCAGGGCGGGCTGCCGCTGCCGGGCTTCCATCATGTGCTGCAGCCCAATTGGTACGAGTTTGGCGGCGACCTGACGCCGGACGAGTTCGGGCTCATGGCGGCGGCCGAGGTCGAGAAGAAGATCCTCGAGGTCGGGCCCGACAATGTCGCCGCCTTCATCGGCGAGCCGATCCAGGGAGCGGGCGGCGTCATCATCCCGCCGCCGAGCTACTGGCCGGCGGTCGAGAAGATCTGCCGCAAATACGGCATCCTCATCGTCGCCGATGAGGTGATCTGCGGCTTCGGCCGCACCGGCCGCTGGTGGGGCTTCGAGACCATGGGGTTCAACCCCGACATCGTCGTGATGGCGAAGGGGTTGTCGTCGGGCTACCAGCCGATCGGCGCCATGGCGGTTGCCGATCACGTCATTGCCGATTTCTTCGAGAAGGGCGGCGAGTTCTTCCATGGCTACACCTATTCGGGTCATCCGGTGGCCTGCGCCGTGGCGCTCGAGAATATCCGCATCTTGAAGGACGAGAAGCTTATCGAGCGCGGCCAGGAGATCGCGCCCTATCTCAAAGCGGCCATTGCCGGCCTTGCCGATCATCCGCTGGTCGGCGAGGTGCGCAGCATGGGGCTGATCGGCGCCTTCGAACTGGTGCGCGACAAGGCGACCCGCGAGCGTTTCGAGCCGCTCAGCCGGGTCGGACTCATCTGCCGCGACCATTGCTTCCGCAACGGGCTGATCATGCGCGCCTGCTGGGACACGATGGTGTTCGCGCCGCCGCTCATCATCGACCGCGCGGAGATCGACCAATGGATGGTGCTGGTGCGGAGGGCGCTGGATCTGACATTGCAGGATGTGCGGGGGGAGATGGGGCAGTAGGCAAATAGGCAGTAGGCATTAGGCAGTAGGCAGTAGGGAAGCGCTCCGTGTACTGCCTACCTGCCTAATGCCTACTGCCTACTGCCTACCTCACTACTCCTCTCCCAACGCTGCCGCCATCAGCCGCCGCGTATAGTCCTCGCAAGGCTCCTCGAAGATCGACTCGGTGGTCCCCTCCTCGACCACCCGGCCGTCCTTCATCACCATGATGCGGTCGGCCATCGCGCGCACCACCTTGAGGTCGTGGCTGATGAAGAGATAGGCGAGGTCGTGCTGCTGCTGCAGATCGCGCAGGAGCTCGACGATCTGCTTCTGCACCTGGCGGTCGAGGGCCGATGTCGGCTCGTCGAGCACCACCACCGATGGCTTGAGGATCATCGCCCGCGCAATGGCGAGGCGCTGGCGCTGGCCGCCGGAGAACTCATGCGGATAGCGGTTGCGCAAATCGGGGTCGAGCGCCACCTCGCTCAGCGCCTCGGCAGCGCGCCGGTCGCGCTCGCGCGCGGTGAGCTGCGGTTCGTGCACCAGGAGCCCCTCGGTGACGATCTCACCCGCGGTCATGCGCGGCGACAGCGAGCCGAAGGGATCCTGCAGCACGATCTGCATGTGGCGCCTGAGCGGCCGCATCGCCTGCCGGCCGAGGCCCGAAATGTCGCGCCCCTCGAAACGGATGATGCCTTCCGACGGCATGAGCTTGAGCAGCGCCCGGGCGAAGGTCGACTTGCCGGAGCCCGACTCGCCGACCACGCCGATGGTCTCGCTGCGCCTGAGGCTCAGACTGACCCGTTCGACCGCCCGGAGCACGAGCACCGGGTGGCCGAACAGCCCGCCGCCCAGCGCGAATTCCACCGAGACCTTGCGCCCTTCGAGAATGGTGGGCGAGCCGCGCGGCATCGGCGGCTTGCGGCCCTCCGGCTCCGCCGCCAGCAGCGCCGCCGTGTAGGGATGGCGCGGATGCTCGAAGACCCGGTCGGTGTCGCCCTCCTCGACCACGCTGCCGGATTTCATCACATAGACGCGGTCGGCGATGCGCCGGACAATGCCGAGATCGTGGGTGATGAAGACGAGGCTCATGCCGAGCCGCTGCTGCAGGTCCTGAAGCAGCGCCAGGATCTCAGCCTGGATGGTGACGTCGAGCGCCGTCGTCGGCTCATCGGCAATCAAGAGGTCGGGATCGTTGGCGATCGCCATGGCGATCATCACCCGCTGGCGCTGGCCGCCGGACAGCTCATGGGGATAGGAATGCATCCGCCGCTCGGCATGGGGAATGCGCACCAGTCTGAGCAGTGCCAGCGCCTTCGCCTCCGCGGCTTGGGTATCGAGCCCCTGATGGCGCCTGATCGGCTCGATCAGCTGGTTGCCGACGGTCCATAGGGGGTCGAGCGAGGTCATCGGCTCCTGGAAGATCATGGTGATCCGCCGCCCGCGCACCTCGTTGAGCGCCCGCTTGGGCAGCGCGAGAAGATTCTGGCCGCGATAATCGACGGTACCCGAGGCCTCGCCATTGCTGGCGAGCAAGCCCATCGCCGCCATCATCAGCTGGCTCTTGCCCGAGCCCGATTCCCCGACA
Organism: Pseudomonadota bacterium; assembly: GCA_046726135.1. Taxonomy (GTDB): domain Bacteria; phylum Pseudomonadota; class Alphaproteobacteria; order Rhizobiales; family Aestuariivirgaceae; genus DATAFF01. Next base: position 3,151 of record JBKOZY010000291.1, read on the forward strand.
ATGGCCACCGTCTCGCCGGGCCTGACATCGATGTCGACGCCGCGCACCGCCTCGACAATGCCGTCGAGGGTCTTGAAGCGGACGTTGAGACCGCGGATCGCAAAGATCGGCGCGCCGTCCTCAGACATCGTCAGCGATCCTTCGGGTCGAGCGCGTCGCGCAGGCCGTCGCCGATGAAATTCAGGGCGAACAGCGTCGAGGTCAGGAACAACGACGGGAAGATCAGCAGCCAATTGGCCGCCGGGATGTTGTTCTTGCCCTGGGCGATGAGCACGCCCCAGCTCGACATCGGCTCCTGCACGCCAAGCCCAAAATAGGAGAGGAAGCTTTCAAGGATGATGACCTGGGGCACGAGGAGCGTGGTGTAGATCACCACCGGCCCGAGCAGATTGGGAATGACATGGCGCAGGAGAATGCCGGTGCCGTCGACGCCGAGCGCCTCGGCTGCCTGCACATATTCCTGGCGCTTGATCGACAGGGTCTGGCCGCGCACGATGCGCGCCATGTCGAGCCACAGCACCGCGGCGATGCCGAGAAACATCAGCAGGAAGTGCCGGCCGAAGAACACCACCAGCATGATGACGAAGAACACGAAGGGCAGCGAGTAGAGGACGTCGACGATGCGCATCATGATCTCGTCGGTACGCCCGCCGACCAGTCCGGAGGTCGCGCCATAGACCACGCCGATCAGCACCGACACCAGGCCGCCGACGATGCCGACGGCGAGCGACACCCGGCCTGCCACCAGGGTGCGGGTCAGCAGGTCGCGACCGCTGGTGTCGGTGCCGAACAGGAAATAGTGCTGCTCGATCCCGGCGGTCATGACGAGCCTTCGTCCGTCCTCGGATCGTTCCACCACCTTGGCGTTCTCGAAGGTGGAGGAGCGGTCGAGATAGCGGGTGATCCGCTCGTCGATCGGCTGGGCCGCGGTGACCGCGACGATGACCTCGCCCATGTCCTCCTGCCATTGCTGGATCGTCACCCGGGCGCGGCGCATCGCATCCTCGAGCGCGCTCCCCACCATGTCAGGCTTGGGATAGGGCTTAAGGCTCGGCGGTACCCTCACATAGTCCTGATAGATGGTGTTGAAGGCATGGCCGGTGAGGAACGGCCCGACGAGGCAGGCGATGATCATGCCGAGGAGGAAGATGCCGCTCCAATAGGCGGCGCGGTTGGCCTTGAGCCTCGCCCACGCATCGCTCCACAGCGAGCGCGGCCGTGCCGGCCGGCGCAATGCCGCCTCAGTCATAGCGCACCCGCGGGTCGAGCGCGGCGTAGAGGAGATCGACGATGAGATTGAACAGGATGATGAACACCGCGATCACCACCACCGTCCCCATGACCAGCGTGTAGTCGCGGTTGAGCGCCGCTTCGATGAAATAGCGCCCGATCCCCGGAATGGCAAAAATCGACTCGACGATGATCGAGCCGGTGAGCAGGTTCGCCGCCGCGGGTCCGGCATAGGACACGATCGGCAGCACCGCACCGCGCAGCGCATGCTTGAGGATGATCGTCGCGTCGGAGAGCCCGAGCGCCCGGGCGGTGCGCACGTGGTGCGAGCGCAGCGCCTCGATCATCGAGCCGCGCATCAGCCGCGCGATGACCGCGAGCTGCGGCAGCGCCAGCGTCAGCACAGGCCCGATCTTGTTGGCGAAGGAGCCGCCGCCCCAGCCGGCGACCGGCACCAGATTGAGGGTCAGAGCGAAGACCAGCTGATAGAGCGGTGCCACCACGAAATTGGGCACGGTGCTGCCGGCGGTGGCGAGCGCCACCACGGCGTAGTCGCCGGGCTTGTTCTGATAGAGCGCCGCGACGATGCCAAGCGCGCCGCCGGCCAGCAGCGCGAAGATCAGCGCCATCGAGCCGAGCTCCATCGACACCGGCAGACCGACGCGGAACAGGTCGGCGACGGTGAAATCGGGAAGATTGTAGGACGGTCCGAGATTGCCCTGCAGCAGATCGCCGAGATAATGCAGATATTGCTGCCAGAGCGGCTCGTCGAGCCGGTAGAGCCGCTCGAGATTGGCCTTCACCATCGGGTTGAGGCCGCGCTCCTGATTGAACGGGCCACCCGGCGCGATCCGCATCAGGAAGAACGAGATCGTCACGATCAGGAACAGCGTCGGGATGGCCGTGAGAAGCCGCCTGATCACATAGCCGAGCATTGCGACGAACCGACCGACCAGGCCTGCCGACTGTCACTCCTTGCGGATGAAGCGGGTCGGATGGACGTCCATCACATTGTCCTCGAAACCCTTCAGCTTCGGCGACACCAGATTGTGGTAGCTGTAATAGAGAAGCGGCATGTTGCCGGTGTCGCCGACCAGCACCTTCTCGGCCTGCGACAGGAGCTTGAAGCGGTCATCGGGCTTGTCGCCGGCGGCTGCCGCCTTGTTCATCAGCTCCTCATACTGGTCGCTCGTCCAACTGGCGTAGTTATTGCCGGAGGACTTGCGCGAGATGCCGAGGAAGGTCTCGGGGTCCTTGTAGTCGGCAATCCAGGCGGCGCGCGCCACGTCGAAATTGCCCTTGCTCTCGAGGAAGCCGTAATGGGTCTTGGTGTCGGTGTTGAGCAGCGTCACCTCGATGCCGAGCGGTTTGAGCTGCTCCTGGATCGCCACCGCGGTGTTCTTGTGGTTCTCCGAGGTGTTGAAGCGGATCTCCATCTTCAGCGGCTTGTCCGGACCATAGCCGAGCTCGGTCAGGATCTTCTTCGCCTCGTCCTCGCGGTCGAGCTGGGACATGGCGGCATAGTCGGCAATGGCCGGCTCATAGCCCTTGATGCCGGGCGGCACCATCGAATAGCCCGGGATCATGCTGTTCGACCACACTTTCTCGGCCAGGAAGTCGCGGTCGATCGCCATGGAGATGGCGCGGCGGAGCTTGGGGTTGGACCACGGCTCCTTGTCGGTCTTGAAGGCATAGTAATAGGTGCCGAGCGACGGGCCGACCCGCACCTGGTCCTTGAACTTGGCGCGGATGTCGGCGAGCTGCTCGGTCGGCATGTCGTCGTTGGAATCGAGCTCGCCGGCTTCGAAGCGCTTGAGCGCGGTCGAGCGGTCCTCGGTCGGGATGTAATTGACGACGTCGATCTGCACATTCGCCGCGTCGTAGAATTTCGGATTCTTGACAAGCTTGATGTGATCATTGGGCACGAACTCGGCCAGCGTATAGGCACCATTCGACACGAGCTTGCCCGGCTTGATCCACTCGGCGC
>JBKOZY010000292.1:0-3154 GCA_046726135.1 Pseudomonadota bacterium
GCAAAGACCCGGTCGCGCGGTGGCTCCATATCGTTGAGAAGCTGCTCCAGGAGCTCGTCATCATAGTCGGCGAGGCGCACGAGCATGGCAATGCGCGCTTCTTTCTCCCGCGCCATCATGTCCTTGGGGATCTCGACGACCTCGCTTGGCGCCTGCGGGCGATAGACATAGGCACGCTCGAGCGCGAGATCGACGAAGCCCTTGGCGGCGCCGTCCTCCCAGATCGGGACCTGGCGCAGCACCAGCGGACGGGAGCTCGCCGGCTGCATATAGGCGAGAACTTCATGGAGCCGCTGCTCGGTGCGATCGATCTTGTTGACGAAGATGAACCGGGGAATCGACAGCTCGTCCAGCTGCTTGAGGATCAGCTGCAGGGCCGGCATCTTCTTGTCGTCGGGCTCGGTGATGACGACCGCGGCATCGCAGCCGGCGAGCGCATTGCGCGCCTCCTCGGCGAATTCGATCGAACCTGGAGCATCGACGAAGGTGAAGGTTTCGCCGAGAAAATCGATGGAAGCGACATTGAGCTCGACGCTCATGCCGTGGGCGCGCGCCTCGGGGGCGGAATCACCGACGGTGGTCTGGTCGCTGACCCTGCCCTGGCGCTGAATCGTACCGGATCGGAAAAGAATGGCCTCGAACAGAGTGGTCTTGCCGCTCAAATAGGGGCCCACCAACGCTATGCATCGCGGGCCCTTCGATGCTCTGCCGCCTGATTCTCCCATCGCCGGTTCCTCCTCTGTCGCGACGTTGCCGCGCGAGGACCGCCCGTTTTTGTCTGGAAACCGACAGGGCGGTTCCCCTCACGCCCTTCATGCTCGCTCCAATCCGAGGGATTGGCAAGGAGATTGGTTCCTTGGAGCAAGAGCTAGCGCTCGGCCCGGAGCTCGAGCGAGGCGACGCCGGCAGCGACATTCAGCCCGGTCTGGCCCTGGATGGACAAGGGTTGCAGCGCGATCGAACCATTGAAGCCGCCGACCAGGGCATTGGCGCCGAGGCCCAAACCGGCCGACACCTCGGCGGAAGCGCCAGCATAGCTGCCCTGCAATGCGCCGCGCGAGACATTGCCAGGGGCGAACACCACCCAGGTCATCATCGCCTCACCGGACACGCCGATATCGAGGCCGAATTTGCGGATGACGCCGGAATAATGCTGCGGCGGACCGCCGGCCGGCGAAAAGGTGCAGGCCATGGATTTGGCGGAGGTGATGATGTAGCCGATGCCGCCCGAGACGTTGCAGGTAAGGGTGCCGATATTGACGCCCGATTGCGCCGCTGCCGGAGCAGCGGCGAAAGCGAACAGGCCGGCAACGCAGATCCCCCGCTGCACCAACGCAACAAAACCAAGCATGACGTCCCTCCCAATTCTTTCAGTCATCGCAAGCTTGCACAAAAGCGCTGGATGCGCTGACAGGCATCCTCCAGCGCCGAAGTGGCGGTGGCATAGCTAATGCGGAAATAGGGCGACATGCCGAAGGCCGCGCCATGAACCACGGCAACGCCTTCGGAGCCGAGCAACTCGGTGGCGAAATCCTCATCGCTGCCGATGACCCTGCCGCTCGGCGCGGTGCGGCCGATGGTGCCCTCGCAGGAGGGAAACACATAGAAGGCGCCCTGCGGAGTCGGACAGGAAAGGCCACGGCTCTGGTTGAGCATGGAAACCACGAGGTCGCGGCGCTCGCGAAACACACGGTTGTTGGCCGCGATGAAATCCTGCGGGCCGTTGAGCGCCTCGACGGCGGCCCATTGCGAGACCGAGGTGGGGTTGGAGGTCGATTGCGACTGGATCTTGGCCATCGCCTTGATCAGCGGCTCCGGGCCGCCGCCATAGCCAATGCGCCAGCCGGTCATGCAATAGGCCTTGGAGACGCCATTCATGGTCAGGCAGCGATCGCGCAGGCGTGGCTCGACCTCGGCCGCGGTGGCGAAGCGGAAGCCGTCATAGACAAGGTGCTCGTACATGTCGTCGCAAAGCAGCCAGACATGCGGGTGGTCCATCAGCACGTCGGTCAACTGCTTCAACTCGGCAGCCGAATAGGCGGCACCCGACGGGTTTGATGGCGAGTTGAGCACGACCCATTTGGTCTTGGCGGACATTGCCTCGGCGAGCGTCGCGGGGCGCAGCTTGTAGCCATCCTCGAGGCGAGTCCTGGCGATGACCGGGGTGCCGCCGGCCAGCTGCACGATATCGGGATAGCTCACCCAATAGGGCGCCGGAATCACCACCTCATCGCCATGATCGACGGTGGCCATCAGGGCATTGAACAGCACCTGCTTGCCACCGGTGCCGACGGTGACCTCGGACAGCTTGTAGTCGAGCCCGTTGTCCCGCTTGAACTTGGCGACGATCGCCTGTTTGAGCTCGGGGATGCCGTCGACATCGGTGTATTTGGTCTCGCCACGCCGGATTGCGGCGATCGCCGCTTCCTTTATGTTCGCCGGCGTGTCGAAATCCGGCTCGCCGGCGGCCAGGCCGATGACGTCGCGGCCCTCCGCCTTGAGGGCACGGGCCTTGGCGGAGATGGCGATGGTCTGCGCCGGTTGGATGCGGTTGAGAGAATTGGCAAAAAAGCCCATGAGGTGGATCCCCGAGTCGATTGTGTGCGCCGTGACCGGGCAGGCCTCGATAGTGCGGGGCTTTCGAGGTGGCAAGAAAAAAGCGCATGGACAGCGGTGCGGGGTGGGTCGGTGACCATTGGGGTGGGGGGCGGCGGGATCGCCGGAGCCGCCACGGCGATCGCGCTGGCGCGCAAGGGATTTGGCGTTACCCTCTTCGAGCAGGCGGCGAGTGCCGAGACGGCCGGCGCCGGGGTCCAAATCGGCCCCAATGCCGCCCGTTCGCTCCAGGCGATCGGCGCTTACGACGCGGTGGTTGCCCTGAGCACTGTGCCGCAGGCGCTGGCGATCCACAATGGCGAGACCGGCGCCCTCCTGACCGCGATCCCGTTCGGCACACGCTTCGAAACCCGCTATGGCGCGCCCTATCGGGTGGGGCTTCGGGCCGATCTGCTGAACGCCCTGCTGCGGACGGCAGCGGCTCACGACGGGATCAGCTTCCGCTACGACAGCCGGGTGACGGGGCTGACGGCGGAAAATGCCGGTCGCCAGCGGTTGGTGCTCGCCGACGGCAGCGCGCATGCAGTCGGGGCGGTGA
>JBKOZY010000293.1:0-5211 GCA_046726135.1 Pseudomonadota bacterium
CGCTGCCGCCGGCCGACTCGCCAGGAGCCGCGCGAGGCGCGGTGCAGCATCATGCTCTAGCTCGCACGGATGGTGTATCCGGCACCCCGTACCGTGTGCAGCAAGGGTTCGCCGAACCCCTTGTCGATCTTGGAGCGCAGCCGAGAGATATGAACGTCGATGACATTGGTCTGGGGGTCGAAATGATAGTCCCAGACATTCTCGAGCAGCATGGTGCGGGTCACCACGCTGCCCGCATTGCGCATCAGGTATTCCAGCAGCTTGAATTCGCGCGGCTGCAGCAGAATGGGCTTGCCGGCCCGCTGGGCGGTGCGCGCCAGGAGATCGATCTCGAGATCGCCGGTGCGCAGCCGCGTCGGCTGCGGCTCGGCGGCGCGCCGCCGCGCCAGCGTCTCGATGCGGGCGAGGAGCTCGGTGAAGGCATAGGGCTTGGCGAGATAGTCGTCGCCGCCGGCGCGCAGACCCTTGACCTTCTCGTCGACATCGCTGAGCGCCGACAGGATCAGCACCGGGGTGTGGATGCCCTCCGCCCGCATCATGCGGATGGCGGCCAGGCCGTCGAGCTGCGGCAGCATGCGGTCCATCACCACCACGTCATGCACCCGCTCGCGGGCCAGCGCCATGCCCTCCGCCCCGTCCCGTGCATGATCGGCGACATGACCGGCCTCGGTCAGCCCCTTGATCAGCCAGGACGCCGATTCACGATCATCCTCGACAACCAGAATGCGCATGGGGGAAGCCTAAGAAGGCAGTAGGCATTAGGCAATAGGCCGTGAGCGGCGCCCTTCCCATTGCCTACTGCCTAACTGCCTACTGCCTGTCTAAAAGTGCCCGCGCAGGCCCACCTGGCCCGAGTGGTCGGGGTTGGGGGAACCGGGTGTCGGGCCGTTACGCAGTAAGGGCCCGCGCGGGCGCCGGATGCGGATGAGCGGGGAGACCGCATCCGGCAACGACTCTACTGACTCACCAACTCAGCTCTTGGCCGTCATCGGCAGCGCCACGAAGCGCTGACGGTCGCCGGACCGGACGAGCAGGAGAATGCTCTTGTGGCCGTCCTTGGCGGCCTGCTCGATCGCCGCCACCAGCGCCGATGGGTCGTTGACGTCGACATTGCCGACCTTCAGCACCACATCGCCGGCGCGGAAGCCCTTGGTGGATGCCGGGCTGTCGGGCTCGACCGCCGACACCAGCACGCCCCTGCCGTCGCTCGACTTGTCGAGGGTGAGACCGAGCTTCGGCTTGGCCGGCGCCGGCTGCTCCGTGTCAGGCTTGGCATTGGCCTCCTTCTGATCGACGGGCATGGTGCCGATGGTGAGCTCCACCTGCTCCTCCTTGCCGTTGCGCATCACCGTCACCTTGGCCGGCTTGCCGGGCGAGATGCGGGCGACGCGACGCGCCAGGTCCGAAGGGTCCTTCACGGTCTCGCCATCGAGCCGGACGATCGCATCGCCGATCTTGATGCCGGCCTTGAGCGCCGGCGAGTTCGCCGTCACATCGGCGACCAGCGCACCCTGCGACTCCTTGAGACCGGTAGTTTCGGCGATCTCGTCGGTGACCGGCTGGATCTGCACGCCGAGCCAGCCGCGGGTGACCGAGCCCTTGTCCTTCAGGTCCTCGATGACATGCACCGCTTCCGCTGCCGGAATGGCGAAGCCGATGCCGATCGAGCCGCCCGACGGCGAGAAGATCGCGGTGTTGATGCCGATCACCTCGCCATCGAGATTGAAGGCCGGACCGCCGGAATTGCCGCGATTGATCGGCGCATCGATCTGCAGGAAGTCGTCATAGGGACCATTGCCGATATTGCGGCCGCGGGCCGAGACGATGCCGGTGGTGACGGTGCCGCCAAGCCCGAACGGGTTGCCGACGGCGATCACCCAGTCGCCGACGCGCGGCTCCTTCGCCGAGAAATTGACATAGGCGAAGCGCTTGTCGCTGTCGACCTTGAGCAGCGCCAGATCGGTCTTCGGGTCGGTGCCGATGATCCGCGCCTTGAACTCGCCGTCATTGGAGAGCTTGACCGTGACCTCGCTCGCGCCCTTCACCACATGGTTGTTGGTGACGACATAGCCGTCATCGGAGATGAAGAAGCCCGAGCCCTGAGCCGTGCCGCCGCCGCGCGGGCGCTTGAACTCGAACGGCTGGCCGCCGAAGCCCCGCTTGGGGAACTGCTCGAAGAACTGACGGAACGGGCTGTCCGGCGGCAGGTCCGGCATGGAGAATTGCGGGCCGCTCTCGCTGTCCTCGTCGCCCTGGATGTTGGACGAGGTCTGGATCCCGAGCTTGGCCTCGACGCTGACCACCGCCGGCATCACCTTCTCGACCAGATCGCCGAACCCTTCCGCTGGCGCGCGTGTAAAGGCGGTCTGGGCAATGGCTGGCGTCGGATGGTCGAAGGCGGTGATGGTGGCCAGCGACGTTGCGCCGAGGAGCCCGGCAATCGCCAGGGCGGAAACGGTCCGCCGGCGCGAAGTGGGAAGGAGTTTGCTCATTCTTGCGTTTCCTGGTGGGGTTGATCTGACATGATCAAAGATAGGTACGATCGGCTTACCGCGATCTTTCGGCCGGATGAAATGTTGGTAATGGAAGGCAGTGGGCAGATAGGCAGTAGGCAGTACGGAAGAACCCGCTCACGGCCTACTGCCTATTGCCTACTGCCTTTCTCTCTACTGCCTGCTGTCTAGCTCTTCCAATTTTCCCCTCTCCTCCTCCGTCAACGGCGCCTCGGCGGCGCTCGAGGGGGTTCGCCGCCGGCCCGCCCTGATGGCGAAAATGAGGCCGGCGAGCAGCAGCGCGAAGGGCGTAACCCAGAGCAGCAGAGTCTCCGGCGCGAAGCGCGGCCGGAGCAGCACGAAATCGCCATAGCGCGCCACCATGAAATCGCGCACTTGCCCATCGCTCGCCCCGGCCTTGAGCCGCTCGCGGATCAGCACCCGAAGGTCCTTGGCGAGCGGCGCATCCGATTCGTCGATCGACTGATTCTGGCAGACCAGGCACCTGAGCTCGCTCGACAGCGCCCGTGCCCGCGCTTCGAGCCGTGGATCGGACAGCACCTCGTCCGGCTCGACCGCCTGCGCCGCGATCGTCGAGAGCAGCAAAATTGCCGCGATCGCGCCGCGCCGCCGCATCAGCTCTGCTCGGCCGGCTGGACCGGGAGTCGGGGCTTGAGCTTGGGCACGCCGATGCGGTAGCGCCGGTCGGTGAGCGACACCGCGCCGCCGATGAACATGATGAGCGCGCCGATCCACATCAGGCTCGCCAGCGGATTGAAATAGATCCTGACCGAGCGCCCGCCATCGCTCCTTCCCTCGCCCATCACGATATAGAGGTCGCCGCTCGGGAACTGGTGCAACCCCACCTCGCTCGTCACCCGCCGGCCCGGCTGGAACGCGCGCTTCTCCGGCGCGAGCGTGGTGATCTCGCTCCCGCCCTGCTTCACCACGAAGCGGCCGCGCTCGGCCGTGTAATTGGGGCCGGTGAACGGCGTCGCGCCGAGAAAGGCGACATCGAGCCCGGCGAGAGTCACCTGATCGCCCGGCTTCATCACCGTGATCCGCTCCTCGCGCCAGGCGGTCACCCCGACGATCCCGATGACCAGAACGCCGATGCCGGCATGGGCGAGCGCCGTGCCGAAGCTCGCACCCGGCAGGCCCGCCAATCGCCTGAGCGCCGCCGCGACGGGGATGCGGCCGAGCTGGCAGCGCTCGATGAGCTCGGTCAGGCTGCCGGCGATCAGCCAGGCGCCGAGCGCCATGCCGAAGGGCGCAAGCCACGGGCCGCGATGGCGGATGACGAGCGTGAGCAGTCCGATCATGAGCGCGATCGCCGCCGCCGCGCCGAGCCGCTGGATGACCCCTTTAAGGTCGGAGCGCTTCCACGGCATCAGCGGCCCGAGCGGCACGATGAGCAACAGCGGCAGGATCAGCGGCACGAAAGTCAAATTGAAATAGGGCGGCCCGACCGAGATCTTGTCGCCGGTCAACGCCTCGAGCGCCAGCGGATAGAGCGTGCCGATGAACACCGCCGCCGCCGCCGCTCCGAGAATGACATTGTTGAGGACGAGCGCCCCTTCGCGGCTGATCGGCTGAAACAGCCCGCCGGGCTTGAGGCTGCCGGCCCTCGAGGCATAGAGCATCAGCGCCCCGCCGATGAAGAAGCCGAGAATGCCGAGGATGAACACGCCGCGCGCCGGATCGACGGCGAAGGCATGGACCGAGGTGAGGACGCCCGAGCGCACCAGGAAGGTGCCGACCAGCGACAGCGAGAAGGCGAGGATGGCGAGCAGCACCGTCCACACTTTCAGCGCATTGCGCTTCTCGACGACGATCGCCGAATGGAGCAGCGCGGTGGCGACGAGCCACGGCATGAACGAGGCGTTCTCCACCGGGTACCAGAACCAGAAGCCGCCCCAGCCGAGCTCGTAATAGGCCCACCAGGATCCCATGGCGATGCCGATGGTGAGGAACATCCAGGCGGCGAGCGTCCACGGCCTGACCCACCGCGCCCAGGCGGCATCGACCTTGCCTTCCAGGAGTGCCGCCACCGCGAAGGAGAAGGCGACCGACAGGCCGACATAGCCGGCATAGAGGAAGGGCGGGTGGAAGGCGAGCGCCGGGTCCTGCAGCAGCGGGTTGAGGCCGCGGCCTTCGATCGGCGCCGGGTCGAGCCGCTCGAACGGGTTGGAGGCGATGATGATGAAGGCGAGAAAGGCGACGGCGATCGAGCCCTGCACCGCCAGCACCCGCGCCCTCAAGCCCGGCGGCAGATTGTCGCCGGCAAGCGCCACCGCCGCGCCATTGAGCGCCAGGATCAGCACCCACAGCACCATCGAGCCTTCATGATTCCCCCACACGCCCGAGATCTTGTAGATCAGCGGCTTGGCGGTGTGGGAGTTGGCATAGACATTGGCGATCGAGAAATCGGAGGTGACGTAAGCCCAGGTCAGCGCCGCGAAGGCGAAGGCGATCAGCACGAGCTGGGTGAGCGCCGCCGGCACCGCCGCCTCCATCAGCCGGAGGTCGCCGGTCGTCGCACCATAGAGCGGCACGCTCGTCTGATAGAGCGCCGCCGCCAGCGCCAGCACCAGCGCCACATGTCCGAGCTCGCCGATCATGGCGTCTGGCCCTCCTTCCACACCCCCTTGGCCTTGAGCGCATCGGCCACTTCCTTGGGCATATAGGTCTCGTCATGCTTGGCGAGCACCGTGTCGGC
>JBKOZY010000294.1:0-3136 GCA_046726135.1 Pseudomonadota bacterium
TATAGAGCGTGCCGGTGCAAGTGAGCCTGACCCGGTTGCAGCTCTCGCAGAAATTATGGGTGAGGGGAGTGATGAAGCCCAGCCGTCCGCCGGTTTCCCCCACCCGTACATAACGCGCAGGGCCTCCGGTCTTGTATGGAATGTCCTCAAGGGTGAAACGATCGAGGAGCTGTGCCCTGACGAGCGACAGCGGCAGATATTGCTCGGTGCGGTCGCCGTCGATTTCGCCGAGCGGCATCGTCTCGATGAGGGTCAAGTCCATGTCCTCGCCATGCGCCCAGCGGAGCATTTCGGGGATTTCATCCTCGTTCACGCCCTTGAGCGCCACCATGTTGATCTTGATGGCGAGGCCGGCCTTCCGTGCCGCTTCGATCCCGGCCTTGACCTTGGCAAGGTCGCCCCAGCGGGTGATCGTCTTGAACTTTGCTTCATCGAGCGTGTCGACCGACACGTTGATCCTTCTGACGCCATGGCCTGCGAGTTCTTCGGCATAGCGGGCGAGCTGGCTGCCATTGGTGGTGAAGGTCAGCTCCTCGAGCGCGCCCGATCGCAGATGCCGCGACAGGCTTTCGACCAGGGTCATGATCCCGCGCCGGACCAGTGGCTCGCCGCCGGTGAGCCTGATCTTGCGCACGCCTTTGTCGATGAAGGCAGTGCAGACCCGGTCGAGCTCCTCAAGCGTCAGGAGGTCCTTCTTGGGCAGGAACGTCATGTTCTCCGCCATGCAATAGACACAGCGGAAGTCGCAGCGGTCGGTCACCGATACGCGCAGATAGGTTACATGCCGGCCAAATGGATCGATGAGGGCCGGCGAGTAACCTGGGGGCATGACGTCCATACCACCAATGTCGGAGGACGGGCCGCGCGCGTCAAGAGGCGCGTCAGAAAGCCCCTGCGAGCAGGCCCAAGCCGGTTATCGCCATGGCCGCGCCGCTTGCTTGGGCAAGGCCGAAACCCGACCTCGTCTCGATCCTTTGTAGCGCGAAGCCGAGGCCGATGCCGGCCGCATGGAAGAGGGCCGTGGCAGCGATGAAGCCCAAGCCGTAGACGAGACTTGAGGCCATGGCGGGCATCTCAGAGCCATGGGCGTGGCCATGGAAAATGGCAAAGAAGCCGACAAGCAGCGCGGCGGCTGTCGCCCCCGTGGGAGCGCCGAGCACGATCGCAAGTCCAATGGCAACTAGCGAGGCGGCGATGGCAGTTTCAACAGGGAGGATCACTCCCGTCATTCCAATTGCTCCGCCGAGCGTCATGAGCGCCAGGAAAGCTGCGGGAACGAGCCACAGAGCTCGCCCGCCGAGCCGCGCCGCCAGAAGGCCGACCCCGACCATCGCCAGGATATGATCGAGACCGCCGAGCGGATGGCTGAAACCCTGGGCAAAGCCTTGCGTACCGCCAAAGCCGACATGGGCAAATGCTGTGGCGGGGAGAGTAATGAACAACAGCGTGGCGAGAAGAAGAGAGCGTTTGATCATGGATGTTCCCGATTGTTGAGGTTGGACGCGAGAGTGACTTCAGGGCTTTTATCCGGCCGGTATCATCGTCCACCTCCTGCCGTCCCGCCGACGGCGATCGAGTTCTCGCAAATGGCAGGTCTCCTGGCTCGTGGGTCGGTGCCCTTCTCCCCACCTTCCCGGCGTCTCGACGCCAGTGGCTTTGATTGAGAGAAGAACTCGCCACTCACAGTTGCACGGGCAGCTCCGGTTTGGGCCGTCCCGAGCCTCACCGGATTCCCTTTTCAGCCGCGGATCACCTCCGCCGCCACCATTGCACCACACACTGTACGGAAACTCGTATGCTCTGCAAAGGGGAGTCTCGCCTACGCGAAGCGTGGGAGAGGGGAGTTGGAAGGAGGTTCTTTCGCGAGGCGGATGGAAACAATATGATCGTGCGCGTCAAGAAAAGGATAGCAGTAGAGCAAATGAGGGAAGGTCAGGTCGCCGGCGCGCCGATGGTGCGCTTCGCCAATGTGCAGAAGAGCTATGACGGCGAGACGCTGGTGGTGAAGGATCTGAACCTCGCCATCGCTAAAGGCGAGTTCCTGACCATGCTCGGTCCTTCGGGCTCAGGCAAGACGACGACGCTCATGATGCTCGCGGGTTTCGAGCCCGCCACCCATGGCGAAATTTTCCTGAAAGGCCGGCCGATCAACAACGTGCCGCCGCATAAGCGGGGCATCGGCATGGTGTTTCAGAACTACGCGCTCTTCCCGCATATGACGGTGAACGAGAATCTCGCTTTCCCGCTTCAGGTCCGCAGCATTTCCATGCCCGAGATCGACACGCGGGTGAAGCGCGCGCTTGAAATGGTGGAGCTTCCGAGTTTCGGCAACCGGCGGCCGGGGCAGCTTTCTGGCGGACAGCAGCAGCGCGTGGCGGTGGCGCGGGCACTCGTCTTCGAACCCGACCTCGTCCTCATGGACGAGCCTTTGGGGGCGCTCGACAAGCAGCTGCGCGAGCAGATGCAGTATGAGATCAAGCATCTTCACGAGCATCTGGGGGTGACCGTGGTCTATGTCACCCACGACCAGTCGGAAGCCTTGACCATGTCGAACCGCATCGCGGTGTTCAATGACGGCGTCATCCAGCAGCTGTCGACGCCGGATGAGCTCTATGAGCGCCCGCGCAATTCCTTCGTTGCCCAGTTCATCGGCGAGAACAACAAGCTGAGGGGCACAGTCGCCGAGATCGGCCGCGACCGGGTCGCGACGGTGAAGCTTGATTCGGGCGATGTGGTGAAATCGCTGATGGTCAATGTCGCAGCCACAGGCGACCGCACGCTGTTGTCGGTGAGGCCCGAGCGGGTCGAGATCAACCCCGCCGAAGGCAGGACCGATCTTGTGCTCGACGGAACTATCGAGGAACTGATCTACTTAGGCGATCACATCCGCACCCGCCTGACCGTCTGCGGTCACGATGATTTCATCGTCAAGATCCCCAATCGGGCGGATAATACGGAGCTTTCCAGGGGCGACAAGGTCAAGATAGGCTGGAAGGCGGAAGATTGCCGGGCGCTCGATTTCCCGAGCATCCATTGACACGGGCGAGTGATTGTCGCCAGCCAAGGAGCCAATGAGAAGGATCAACCTGCGTCGATCATTTCTTGCCGGAAGCATTGTCGCCGCTCTTGTCTGCGT
>JBKOZY010000295.1:0-4298 GCA_046726135.1 Pseudomonadota bacterium
CTCCTATACGTTGAGCTTCCATCTCGCGCCGCCGCTTCTCGCCAAGCGCGATCCGGCGACCGGGCACCTGCGCAAGCAGGCCTTCGGTCCCTGGATGATGACTGCCTTCAAGCTGCTCGCCCGCTTCCGCAGGCTGCGCGGCACGCCGCTCGACATCTTCGGCTATACCGAGGAGCGAAAGAAGGAGCGGGCGCTGATCGGCGAGTATCGCCGGCGGATCGACGAGCTGCTCTCCGGCCTCAACGCGCGCAACCTGCCGCTCGCCGCCGAGATCGCTGCGATGCCGGAGCGGATCCGAGGGTTCGGCCATGTCAAGGACCGCCATCTCAAGGAGGCGCAGGAGCAGGAGGCGGTACTGCTCGCCCGTTGGCGGGACGGCGAGGCCGACACGGCGGCACGAATTGCTGCAGAATAGGCAATAGGCAATAGGCAATAGGCCGTGAGCCGCGCTCTTCCCTACTGCCTACTGCCTACTCACCAATCTCCACCTTGGCAGCCAGAACCGCGCCGTCGTCCCGACTCCCGGCTTCGATATGATCGTGACATCGCCGCCATGGAGCCTAGCCAGCTTGCGCGCGATGGCGAGGCCGAGCCCGATACCGCCGAACCGGCGGGCAATGCCGGCATCGCCCTGGACGAAGGGCTGGAAGATCCGCTTGCGATGCCGCCGCTCGATGCCGATCCCGGTGTCGGTGATCCGGAACTCGAGATTGCCGTCGGGACTGCGGCTGAGCCGCGCCTCCACCTGTCCCTCCGGCGGCGTGAATTTCACCGCATTGCTCAGGAGGTTCAGCAGCACCTGCTTGAGTCGCGTCAGGTCGCCGGTCAGCTCGACGCCGTTGACCTCCACCAGCTCGCCGATGGCGATGTTCTTGCTCCGTGCCTCTGGCCGGCACATTTTGACGCACGCCTCCAGGAGCTCGGCGGGGTCGAGCGGCTGCTCGAACAGCTTGATCTCGGCCCGCTCCGCCCGTGCAAACTCGATGACATCGCCGATCAGCGCCGCGAGGTGGCGGCTCGAATCGCGGATGTCGCCTGCATAATCGCGATAGGCCGGGTTGCCGAGCGGTCCCTCGCGTTCCTCGGCGAGAATTTCCGAGAAGCCGATGATCGCATTGAGCGGCGTTCTGAGCTCATGGCTCATCATCGCCAGGAAATGCGACTTGTCGGAGCTCGCCCGCTCCGCCTCCTTCTTGGCGCGGATGAGATGCTGGGCAGTCCGGCGATCCGCCGTGACATCGCGCCCGAAGCCACGATAGCCGATGAAGTCCCCGGTGCTGTCGAACACCGGTTTTGCATTGATCTGCCAATAGCGAAAGCCCCCCTCGAGTCGCGCCGGGAGCTCGACCTGCTCGACCGGCCGTCGCTCCGCCATGCACGGCAGGAGCTCGCGCAGGCCCAGTGATCCCGCCATTGCGCCGCAGGCCTTGTCCAAGCGCTCGCCATGGAGGGCGCGCTCGCCAGCGAGCCGGGTCAGCTGATCCGAGGCATAGACGAGGCGCATCTCCCGATCGGTGGCGAACAGCCAGTCGGGGCAGGCCGCCGCGAATTCGTCGAGCCGCGTCGGAGCCACATCCTCCGCCTGCGGCGGCTGCTGCGGGTCGCTGGCGGGCACAGCCTCTCTCATCGACGGGACCGCGCGGAACGAGCGGAATGACAGCGTTCCGGGGCGCCGCGAGCATAGGAGGCAATCCTTCTTTCCGGGTTAACCGGTTGCGCATCGCCGGCGGAATCCCACATGCTCGGTCTTCGAGGAGGAGTGCCTATGGACGACAGTGCCGTTTCCACCAGCCGGGCGCCATCGGGTCATCCGGCCGTCAGCCAGGGTCGGATCGGCGTCTTGATCGTCAATCTCGGCACCCCCGAGGCGACGGGTTATCTCCCCGTTCGCCGCTACCTGAAGCAATTCCTATCCGACCCCCGAGTCATCGAGACCAACCGGGCTCTGTGGTGGGTCGTTCTCAACGGCGTCATCCTGACCTTCCGGCCCTGGAAGAGCGGCCACGCCTATGCCCGCATCTGGAACAATGAGCCCAATGAGTCGCCGCTCAAGACCTTCACCCGCGCCCAGGCCTCGGGCCTTGCCGCCCTGTTCCGCGGCACCCCCAGAATCGTCGTCGACTGGGCCATGCGCTACGGCCTGCCGCCGATCCGCGACCGCCTCGAGGCGCTCATCCGCCAGGGCTGCGACCGCATCCTGATCTTCCCGCTCTATCCGCAATATTCCGCCACCACCACCGCCACGGTCTATGACAGCTGCTTTGCCGCGCTGAGCGCGATGCGCTGGCAGCCGACCATCCGTGGCGTGCCGCCCTATTACGACCATCCCGCCTATATCGCCGCCCTTGCCGCCTCGCTCGACCGACACCTCAAATCGCTCCCCTGGACGCCCGACAAGATCATCGCCTCTTATCATGGCCTCCCCGAGGACTATCTCCGCAAGGGCGACCCCTACCATTGCCACTGTCACAAAACGACGCGCCTGCTCGGCGAGGCGCTCGGCCTTGGCCCGGATCGTCTCGTCATCGCCTTCCAGTCGCGTTTCGGCCGCGCCGAGTGGCTCAAGCCCTACACCGCCGAGACCGTCGCCGAGCTGGCACGGACCGGCACGCGCAATCTCGTGGTCATCACCCCGGGCTTTGCCGCCGATTGTGTCGAGACGCTGGAGGAGATCGCCATCGGCGTCGGCGAGACCTTCCACGCCAATGGCGGCCAGAACTTCTCGGTGGTGCCCTGCCTCAATGCCAGCCCCGAATCGATCGACCTCCTCGCGATGCTGATCCACCAGGAGCTCGCCGGCTGGGCATAACAGGTGCGTAGGCTGCCGACTAACGCTTAAGAAGGAAAACTTATCGAATTTCGGCTATTCTGCCCGCTGAGAGGTGGTCCGCGCGAGGGAAACAGCCAATGTTTCAGGGTTTGAGCGTCTTTGTCCTGGTGCTTCTGGCGCTGGTGGTCATCACCATCTTTCAGGGGATCCGGATCGTGCCGCAGGGCTATAACTACACGGTCGAGCGCTTCGGCCGCTACATCCGCACCCTGACGCCGGGGCTCGCGCTGATCATCCCCTTCATCGACCGCATCGGCTCCAAGATGAACATGATGGAGCGGGTGCTCGAAGTCCCGAGCCAGGAGGTGATCACCCGTGACAACGCCATGGTCGAGGTCGATGGCATCGCCTTTTTCCAGGTGCTCGACGCCGCCAAGGCCACCTACGAGGTCAACGAGCTCGAGAATGCCGTGCTCAACCTGACCATGACCAACATCCGCACCGTCATGGGCTCGATGGAGCTCGTCCATCTCCTGTCCCAGCGCGACGAGATCAACCACCGGCTGCTGCGCGTCGTCGACCAGGCGACCATGCCCTGGGGCGTCAAGATGACCCGCATCGAGATCAAGGACATCAACCCGCCGCGCGACCTCGTGGAATCCATGGCCCGCCAGATGAAGGCCGAGCGCGACAAGCGCGCCGCCATCCTGGTCGCCGAGGGCGATCGCCAATCGGCGATCCTCAAGGCCGAGGGCGAGAAGCAGGCCGTCGTTCTCGCCGCCGAGGGGCGACGCGAGGCCGCCTTCCGCGATGCCGAGGCCCGCGAGCGCGCCGCCGAGGCGGAGGCCAAGGCCACCCAGATGGTCTCCGAGGCCATAGCCGGCGGCAACGTGCAGGCCATCAACTATTTCGTGGCCAACAATTACATGAAGGCGCTCGAATCGATCGCCGGCGCCCCCAATCAGAAGGTGCTGATGCTGCCGCTCGATGCCTCATCGATGATCGGCTCGATCGCCGGCATTGCCGAGATCGCCCGCGAGGCCTTCACCGGCCAGAACGGCAGCGCGATGAACCCGCCCGAGCCGCGCCGCCGGAAGCTGCCGACCGGCTCGGTGCCCAACACCGGAGAGCGCAGCTAGCGCATCGGGCGAGCGATGGCGGAGCTCTTTCCGGCGCTGGGGCAGTGGGTCTGGTGGATCCTCGCCGGCCTGCTGCTGATCGTCGAGCTCTTGCTCGCCGGCATCTTCTTCGTCTGGCTCGGCATCGCCGCCGCCATCATGGGGGTCATCGACTTGCTCGCGCCGCCCTTGAGCTGGCAGGTCGAGGTCTTGATCTTCGCCGTGCTGTCGGCTGTGCTCGTGATTGCCGGCCGTCCCTGGCTCAAGCGCCGCCAGGCGGGCGAAAGCGACCAGCCCAATCTCAATCAGCGGATCCAGGACTATGTCGGCAGGTCCTATGTCCTTGATGAGGCCATCATCAACGGCCGCGGCAAGGTCAAGATCGACGATACCCTTTGGGAGGTGACCGG
>JBKOZY010000296.1:0-6783 GCA_046726135.1 Pseudomonadota bacterium
CTTGGCTACCCAATATTCGTTGGCGGCAAAAGCCGGCAGGCTGAAAAGCGAAAGCGCGGCAAGAGCTATGACGCTGCGACGAAACATGATCGTCCTCCTTGGTTGCAAGGCCGTCTCCTGGCCGTCAACGATCACGCTGACACAGCGAACCTTACCGGACCTGGGCAGAAGCCTTACCGTTTGGCAAGGATCGTTCCGTTTGCCGCACGCCGGTTGCTTTAGTGGATTTTGGAAAGAACCTTATCGAAGGCGGACTTGTCGAAAGCGCGAAGCGTGGTGGTGCGGATGAACCCTTCCGAGCAGATGTTGAGAAGATGGGCGGTGATGGATTCATCATCGGGAGCCTCCATGATGGCGACCATGTCATAGCCGCCGAGGGTCCAGTAGACATTGGTAATCTTCACCCCGAAATTCTTGGTTTCCTTCACCCCATGCGCCAGCCGCTTCTCGGTGTCGCGGACGTTGACGATGCCTTTCTCGGTCCAATTGACCAAAACCACGTAAGTCCGCATGGATGCCTCCTTCACCAATTTGCAATCGGGACTATCAGGCCGGAGGGGTCGAAAACAAAAGCCCCCTCCGCAAGGGAGGGGGCCAGATCTTTACTCAACCTAACTTACGGATTCTTGCGAAGCCATTCGTCGACCTCGCGTGATGCCTGGTCCTTGGCATAACCATAGCGCTCCTGAATTCTGCCGATCAGCTCTTCGCGCTTGCCTTGGACCATCTTAAGGTCGTCATCGGTCAGCTTGGCCCATTGCTGCTGGACCTTGCCCGTAAACTGTTTCCAGTTGCCCTCGATGCGATCCCAATTCATCGGCAAACCTCCGTGGTTGCGGCGGCCATTGCGCCGCCTGCAAATCAACGAAATTAATGGTCTGTCGTTCCGGCTGTTGTATAATTGCAACGGTTGTTTTGTCATATTTCCATCAACGCGACCGCCCTCTTGAAACGACGGCAGCGGTTTAACGCCAAGGATGGTGGGCCCGCCACTTAACTCTCTCCGCCAGGACGACAGCCGCTCCTTCCTCCCTGATGAGCAGCCGCCGTCCTTCTTCTTTTTTGGAACCGTGAAGCCGCGGACCACGTTTTGCTCGATTGTCCGAAGGCTGGAAGTCGGCGATGGCAAAGCGGAGCTCGGGACTCGAGACCTATCGCCGCAAGCGGGATTTCACCAAAACCAGCGAGCCGGCGCCCCGGCGCGTCGCCAAGCGCGCGGCGGGCGGCGGTCAGTTCGTCGTGCAGCATCATTGGGCGCGCCGCGAGCACTATGACTTCCGGATCGAGATGGATGGCGTGCTCAAGAGCTGGGCGGTGACCAAGCCGCCGAGCCCCGACCCGGCGGTCAAGCGGCTCGCCGTGCGCACCGAGGACCATCCGCTCGACTATGCCACCTTCGAAGGCACCATTCCCAAGGGCGAATATGGCGGCGGCACCGTCATGCTGTGGGACGACGGCACCTGGGAGCCGGCCGAACCCGACCCGGCGGCGGCACTCGAAAAGGGACAGCTCAAAATGGTGCTGCATGGCCAGCGGATGAAGGGCGGCTGGGTGCTGGTGCGGCTGAAGCCGGAAGGCAAACGGGAAAACTGGCTGCTGATCAAGGAGCGCGACGACCATGTCGAGCGCGGCGGCGATCTCGGTAGCAAATTCGTCACCAGCGTTGCCACCGGCCGCAGCAAGAGCGACATCGAGGAGAACCGGCCGTCGCGCAAGCGCAAGCCGAAAGCGGTGAAGGAAAGCACGGCGCGGGCAGAGCCTCGGCGGGTCGCATCCTTTCTGCCGCTGATGATGTGCGAGCTGCGCGAGCATGTGCCCGAGGGGCGGGATTGGCTGCATGAGGTCAAATATGACGGCTACCGGGTCGAGGCGGCCGTCGCTGGCGCGAATGCGCGCCTCTACAGTCGCGAAGGTCTCGACTGGACGCACCGTTTCGGCACGGTGCCCGAGGCGCTGGAGCGACTCGATCTGCCGCCGGTGGTGCTCGATGGCGAAGCGGTGGTGTTCGACGCCAAGGGCGTGAGCAATTTCGCTGCCCTGGTCGATGCTCTCGACGCGAAGACGAGCAAGATTGTCTATCTGGTTTTCGATGTGCTGCAGAAGGACAAGCGGGATCTGCGCAACGCGCCGCTGACCAAGCGCAAGGAGGTTCTGCGCGGTCTTCTCGAGGGAGCGAGCAGCGGGACGATCAGGGAGACACCCTATATCATCGGCGACGGTCCGGCAGTGTTCAAGAAGGTGGTGGCAGGCGGTGCGGAAGGGATTGTCAGCAAACGGATCGACTCGATGTATCGAGCGGGCCGCGGCGGGCAATGGGTGAAGGTGAAAGACAGCAAGCGCGAAGATGTGGTGGTGATCGGCTGGATGCCGTCGGAGCGGCGGCGCTTTGCCTCGCTGGTGGTGGCGCAGGAGACGCCGGAGGGGCTGCGCCATGCCGGCAACGTCGGCAGCGGTTTCTCTCAAAGCGAGCTCAAGGCAACACTCGACAAGCTGAAGCCGCTGCGGCTCGACCATCCGCCGGCTGGCGTCATTTTCGAGGGCAAGCCGCCCAAGGGCGCGGTGTGGATCGAGCCGCGGCACCGGATCGAGGTCGCCTTCACCGAGCCGACCCGCGACAAGCGGCTGCGCCACCCGCGGTTCCTCGGCTGGCGCGAGGATCGAACCGATCCGCCGAAAGGAGCGGCAGAGCCGCCGCCACGCCAACGCGTGTCGCGAAAATCGCAAGGCGCGTCGGAGAGCCATGAGACGCTGCTCGAGCACATCACCCATGGCGAGCGGGTGGTCTATCCCGAGGTCGGCGTCACCAAGGCGGAGGTCGCAGCCTATTATCTCACCGTCGCGGATCGTCTCCTCCCGCATTTGGCCGACCGACCGGTGAGCCTGGTGCGCGCTCCGGAGGGGCTCGGCAGCGAGACCTTCTTCCAGCGCCATCCGCTTCCCGGCATGACCCGCGGCATCAAGCGGGTGCGCGATCCCCGCGGGGGCCCGCGCGACTATCTGCTGATCGAGGGGATCGAGGGTGTGATGACCGCGGCGCAGTTCGGGGTGCTCGAGATCCATGGCTGGGGAGCGCGGGTGCCGCGGCTCGACCGGGTGGACCGCATCATCTTCGATCTCGATCCCGATGAGGGGGTGGCCTTCGACGATGTCAAGGCGGCGGCCCTTCAGGTGAAGAAGCTACTCGAGGCGGTGGAGCTCAAAAGCTTCGCGCTGGTCAGCGGCGGCAAGGGCATACATGTGGTCGCGCCGCTCGATGGAACGCAGGACTGGGACCAGATCGGCGACTTCACCGGCGGCATTGCCCGCGGACTGGCCGAGGCCGATCCGTCGCGTTTCCTCGCTGTCGCCTCGAAGGCTCGGCGCAAGGGCAAGATCTTCGTGGACTGGCTGCGCAACCGCTGGACCGCGACGGCGATCCTGCCATGGTCGCTCAGGGCTCGTCCCAAAGCGACGGTGGCGATGCCGGTGAGCTGGAAGGAGCTCGAGGCGATCGAGAGCGCCGACAGCTTCACCATCGCCAATGCGGCCTCGCGGCGTGATCCGTGGCGGGGGTTCTTCACCACCCGCCAGAGCATTCCGGAAGCGGCGTTGAAGCACCTGCGACGGCGGATTTAGGAAAAGGGGCAGTAGGCAGTAGGCAATAGGCAAAGCGTACAATTCACTGCCTATTTGCCTAATGCCTACTGCCTCAAAATGCTGCTAGGCAGCCCGGGCAACTGCTTTGCGCAGCGGCTTGGCCAGGGTACCGGAGGGGTGGACGACGATGTCCGAGAGCTCGAGCCAGGCGGCCATGCGGGCGAGCTCGGTGGCGAGACGCTCCGCCGCGGCGGCGCCGTCGGTGCCGTCCTCGTGATGGCTGGCATTGACCCGCAGCACGCCGGCCCGGCGGTCGGCCTTGAGGCAGGCGCGGCCGACGAGGTGCCCATCCATCAGGAAGGGCAGGACGTAATAGCCGAACTGCCGCAGATGGGCCGGGGTGTAGATCTCGATGCGGTAACGGAAGTTGAACAGACGCTCGGTACGGCCGCGTTCCCAGACCAGCGGATCGAAGGGCGAGAGGAGCGCAGTGCCGCCGGCGCGTGCCGGTATCGTTGCATCGCGATGCAGAAAGGCGGCAACACGCCAGCCTTCGATCTTGACCGGCAGAAGCTCGCCTGCCGCGACCAGCTCGCGCAGCGCGGTGGCACTCTCCGCCACCGGCAGGCGGAAATAATCGCGCAGGTCGGCCTCGCTGGCGACCCCGAGGGCGCGGCCGGAGAGAGAAAGCAACGCGCGGATGGCATCGGATTCGCGAGGTTCGGGAGCGGCCAAGGTCTCGGCCGGCAGGGCCCGTTCGGGAATGTCGTAGATCCGCTCGAAGCCGCGGCGGCCGGCGGCGGTCACTGCGCCTGACCAGAACAAATATTCGAGCGCGATCTTGCCGTCGTGCCATCCCCACCAGGGGCCGGTGCGGGCGCCGGTCGCGGACAGCTCGCGTGCCGTCACCGGGCCGCGGCTACGGACTTCGCCCAGAATGGCATCGACATAGTCGCGACGCTCCTCGGCGAAGCGCGCGAGCCCCTTGTAGATATCGCGACGGTCGGCGGCGCGTCGCATGCGCCAGCGCAGCAGCGGCCAGAACGACAAGGGGAGCAGGCTCGCCTCGTGAGCCCAATATTCGAAGAGCGTCCGGTGGCGGGTGCCGAAGGCGCGGGCGTCGAGCCTGGTCCGGTCATAAGGGCCAAGTCGCGAATAGACCGGGAGATAATGGGCGCGCGCGAGAACGTTGACGCTGTCGATCTGCAGGAGGTTGAGGCGCTCGATGGTGCGCTGCACCGGAGCGAAGCCGGTCCTTCCCTTGCGCTCGCTGCGGCTTGCCAGGCCCTGGGCGGCGAGCACGGCACGCCGCGCCTCGGCAGCCGACAGGCTGTCCGCCCTCATGCGTCGCTCAAGACTGCCTCGCTCGGGCGGGCGCTGCCGGGAGGAAGCGCCGGATCATAGCGGAAGAGGGTCGAGCAATAGGGACAGACCGTCTCCTTTTCGTCGCCCATGTCGATGTAGATGTGGGGGTGGTCAAAGGGCGGCAAGGCGCCGGTGCACTCGAACTCCCGCGATCCGATATCGATTGCCGGCACGCCCATGTCATTGTGAAATTTGGGAGTTTGGCGAGGCGCCATGACACGCTTTCGTGGTTCTGTTGTGAATGGCCGGCCGATACCATATCGGAGCGGCGCTGGTAAAGATGCCGAGGAGGCCGGTCTTGGGGAGCTTCGCATCGAATGGGTTGGATATCGCCTATGAGCTTTATGGCCAGGGCGACCCGGTTCTGCTGATCCACGGTTTTGCGTCGAACGGTTTTGTGAACTGGCGTTCCACCAGTTGGGTGGATCTCCTGGAAAAGGCCGGGCGCATGGTGGTGACCATCGACAATCGCGGCCATGGCCAAAGCGGCAAGCCGCTGACGTCTGAGGCCTATGACGCGGTCACCATGGCGGAGGACTCGCGGGCACTCCTCGATCATTTGGCGATCCCGCAGGCCGATGTGATCGGCTATTCAATGGGTGCGAGGCTTGCCGCGATCCTGGCGATCGAGCACCCGGAGCGGGTGCGCAGCCTGGTGCTGGCGGGGCTTGCCGCCAACATGATCCATGGGTTGGCCGGCGGCGAGGAGATCGCCGATGCGCTGCTGGCGCCGCAGTTGAGCGTCGTCGGGGGCGGCGTCGGCCGGGCGTTCCGGATGTTCGCCGAGCAGACCCGCAGCGATCTCGCCGCCCTTGCCGCCTGCATCCGGGCGTCGCGCCAGAGGATCGCGCCGGAGCAGCTGGCGCGGATCAACTGCCCGGTTCTGGTGGTGGCCGGCAGCAATGACGAGATTGCCGGGCCGCTGGCGCCGCTGGTCGAGGCGATCCCCGGGGCGGAAGGGCTGAGCTTGAAGGGGCGCGATCACATGAAGGCGGTGGGCGACCGCGAGTTCAAGCTCGCGGTGCTGGATTTCCTGGATCGTCGTCAATAGAGGTCATCTTCCAGAAAATTGTGGTGTGCGCTTCTCGAGAAAGGCGCGGCGGGCTTCCTTGTAGTCGTTGCTGTCGAAGCAGGCATCGGCCAGAGCCGCGAGCGCGTCGGGGCGCGGATCACCGGAAACACCCGAAAGGGCGTTGATCATGCCCTTGGCAGCGGCAATCGACAGCGGTGCATTGGCCGCGACCATGGCCAGGATCGATTCCGCCTCCGCCCTCAGCGATGCGGCCCCGACCATGGTATGGACGAGGCCGATCCCGAGGGCCTCGGCGGCATCGACGCGGCGGGCGGTGAACAGCAGCTCCTTGGCCCGGGCGGCAGTCACCGTCGCAAGCAGCTGGCGCAAGCCGGCGAGGGGATAGGCAAGGCCGAGCCGGGCTGGCGGGAGTGCGAAGGTCGAGCGGTCGGAGGCAATTCTGATATCACAGGCGAGCGCCAGCGCGAGCCCGCCGCCCAGGCAGTAGCCATCGATGACGGCGATCACTGGTTTGCGGCACTCCTGGAGCGCAGTGAACGCCTCGAGGGTCATGGCGTCATAGCGGCGGGCCGCCTCGGCGTCGTCGCGATTGCCGGCGAATTCGGCGATGTCGGCACCGGCGGCGAAGGCCTCGCCGCCTTCGCCCATCAGCGCAAGGGCGCGAATGTCGGGTTTATCGGCCAAGCGGCGGACGAGGTCGGGGATGGCGCGCCACATCTCGGCCGAGAGGGCGTTGCGGCGCTCGGGCCGGTTCAGCACCAGCCAGCCGATGGCACCGCGCCGGCCGGACGTGAGATGCGGGGTGGGGG
>JBKOZY010000297.1:0-2100 GCA_046726135.1 Pseudomonadota bacterium
GAACGACTACCGCTCGATCCACACCACCGTGATCGGGCCGCATCACATGCGCGTCGAGCTGCAGATCCGGACCTTCGCCATGCATGAGATCGCCGAGCGCGGTGTCGCGGCGCATGGCCTCTACAAAGACATCGGCACCGCCCTCGAGGCCCGCAAGGGCGTCCGCCTGCCGGCCACCGAATCCAATGCCTATCGCTGGCTGAGACGCCTCGTCGACATCCTTTCCGAAGGCGACAATCCCAAGGAGTTTCTCGAGCACACCAAGCTCGAGCTGTTCTCCGACCAGGTCTTCTGCTTCACCCCCAAGGGCGACCTCATCGCGCTCCCCAAGGGCGCCAACGCCATCGACTTCGCCTATGCCGTTCACACCGACATCGGCAACAGCTGCGTCGGCTGCCGCATCAACGGCCGCCACGCCCCGCTCATGACCGATCTGGAGAATGGCGACGAGGTCGAGATCATTCGCTCCAAGGCGCAGACGCCGCCGGCCGCCTGGGAGGGATTGGCGGTCACCGGCAAGGCGCGCGCCGCCATTCGCCGCGCCACCCGAATGGCGGTGCGCAACCAATATGCCGGGCTCGGTCGCGAGATCATGCAGCGGGTGCTGGCCCGCCATGAGCGCGACTATTCGAACAAGGAGATGGCGCAGGCCTTCCCCAAGCTCGGCATTAGGAACGTCGAGGACGGCCTCGCGGCGGTCGGGCGCGGCGAGCTGGCGAGCGGCGAGGTGCTGCGCGCCCTCGGCGTCGAGCCCGATAACGCCGCCAAGCGATGGCCGCCGCGCCGTCTGCCCGCCGAGATCGGCACCAATGCCATCACCGTGCGCGGCCTCGACGGCATGCTGCCGATCCGCATCTCGCAGGTCACCGGCGCCGTGCCGGGCGAGCGCATCGTCGGCATCATGACGCCGGGGGAGGGGGTAACCGTCTACCCGATCTTCTCCAAGGCGCTGTCATCCTTCGAGGACGAGCCGGACCGCTGGATCGATCTCGCCTGGGATACCTCGGACGAGACCCGCCGCTATCCCGCCCGCATCAAGGCGGTCATCCACAATGAGGTCGGCGCGCTCGCCCAGCTTGCCCAGGCGATCGGCGAGAATGGCGGCAACATCGAGAATTTGCAGATGACCAACCGAGCGCAGGACTTCTTCGACATCGACCTCGTGATCGAGGTGCATGATCTCCGGCACCTCAACAGCATCCTGCAGACGCTGCGCTCGCGCCCGCTGATCAGCTCGGTTCATCGGGTGACGGGATAAGGGGCAGGGCGGTGATCCTCGGCATGGGCAGCGACATTGTCGACATCCGCCGCATCGAGCGGACGCTGGAGCGCTTCGGCGAGCGTTTCACGCAACGCATCTATACCGAGATCGAGCAACGCAAATCTGACCGCCGCGCCGCTCGGGCGGCGTCCTACGCCAAGCGATTCGCCGCCAAGGAGGCCTGCGCCAAGGCACTTGGCACCGGTTTTCGCAAAAACGTCTATTGGCGCGACCTCGGCGTGGTGAACGAGCCCTCCGGAAGACCCACCATGGTGCTTCAAGGTGCCGCGCGTGAGCACCTTCGCCGCATGGTTCCGGCCGGCCATGAGCCGATCATCCACTTGACCATCACCGACGAATACCCTTATGCACAGGCGTTCGTCATCATATCCGCGGTGCCTGAGCGGCCGTGATGGTCCTTGTTGCGTTTCTGCAACATATGCACCGACATCAAGCGAGACGGCTGGCTGAGCGTTGCCATTGTGTGGCAAGCGCGGCTAAACGGGAATTGACGGTATACGGCCGGACCGGGCCGCAGATCATCCGGTGATCATCGACATGTCTGCCAAGATCGAGCCGACCAACAAGTCCGAAGAAAGCGTCTGGGATCTGGTCAAGGTCATCCTCCAGGCGCTTTTGATCGCCTTCGTCGTCCGCACCTTCTTGTTTCAGCCGTTCAATATTCCCTCAGGCTCGATGATCCCGACCCTGCTGATCGGCGACTACTTGTTCGTCAACAAGATGATTTATGGCTACAGCAAATATTCCTTCAATTTCTCAGTCGGTCTCGGCGGGCGAGATTTGTTCAAGTTCGGTCCGGTGCCGCTCGAGGGCCGGAT
>JBKOZY010000298.1:0-2545 GCA_046726135.1 Pseudomonadota bacterium
ATCGTTGACTTGCAAGACACCGATGTCGATCAGAATGCCCTCGTTCAACTCGACTTTGACCCAACGGGCATGGTGTGCGGCCTTCAACGGCTCGACCGGTCCGCTTAACAGCCCATAGGCTGGCGATCGGTCTGTTTCCAAAGCAAGGCTGAAACCGTCGAATTTCCGCCCGTCGACGACCAATATGCAAGTTCCAACGGCCATTTGTTTTGAACTGTGTTCGAGAGACAAAGAGGTTGCGCTTGCGTTTTGCCTTGAGCCCTACTCCGCAACTCGATCAAACACGGTTATTCTGGCCGGGCTGAAGCGCTAGCGAGAAGGACGCCTTGGTATGGTGCAAGTCGCGCGCGAGACTTTGCCAAAGGGGGCTCCCCGGAGATGGAAAACTCCGGGAAGCCCTTCACTCCGTCCTGAGTCCGTTCGGAGTTGCCAAGCGTATAGCCGTTTCATTGTGGCCTGTCGTTGCTCGATCATGCCAAAGATTTGTTATCCGAATTTTCAGAAGCTCTACTCACCCCTCAGCATCGGGCTCAATCCGGCCTACCGAGTTAAGGGAACGAGATCGAGACTGGGGTTGCGAAAGTGCACGAGGTCTAACCTCATGCGGAAGGGGGCGTTGTAGCCTGTCACATTGGGATTTTATCAGCCGTAGTCTCGGGGTCAACAATCGCCGACGGCGCTATCTCACAACGCACAAGACGTGATAGCTTCCGTCGACAAGCTCGGCTCCTTCGATCACGCCGGAGAAGCCCGGAAAGCGCTGCTCGCGGTTCTGCATGCTCTTCAGATAGCCGATCTGCGGCGAGTCGGGGCCGCCGAAATTCTCGCCCGACATCAGCATCGGGATACCGGGCGGATAGGGCATCACCGCATTTGCAGCGGTCCGATTGGCGATCTCCTCGACCGACACGCCCTCGACCTCTCCCGTCACCAGGTGCTCATAGGCAGCACGCGGAGCCATGTCCGCCTCAGGCAGGTCTTTGAACGCGGCATTGAGAAGCTCGCCCGGGCGGTTTTCGCGCAGATATTCGAAGAGCTCGTCACCGAGATCATGCAGCCCGACATTGCGATAGCGGTCGGGATACTGCGCAGCAATCTCCGGCAGCGCCTCGGCAACCGGCTGGTTCGTGTCATAGGCGCGCTTGAAGGCCAGCAGGTTGGTGAGTAGCGTGCCCCATTTGCCCTTGGTGATGCCGATCGAGAACAGGAACATCACCTGGAAATCGGTCACCCGCGTCGGCACGATGCCGAACCGGTTGAACCAGGCATTGACCAGCGCCGCCGGCACGCCAGTCTTCTCGAGCTTGCCATCCTCGCCCATTCCCGGCGCGAGGAGACTGACCTTGATCGGATCGAGCATGCACCAGCCATCGGCAATATCATCGAACCCATGCCATTTGTCGCCAGGCCGCAGGATCCAGGGTTCCTGGGACGTGCAGAGAAGCTCGGCAGGAGCATCCTCGAAAGCAACGCTGCGTCCATCTGCCTTGATGGTATTGACGTTCCACGGTTTGAAGAACCAGTCCTTCTTGTCGGTAAAGGTCCTCTGCATGCGGCCGACCACCTGGCGGAAATCGACCGCTTCCTCGATCGCCTCCTGGGTGAGCGATCGGCCGCCACTGCCGTCCATCATCGCCACGGTGATGTCGTTCGACGCGACGATGACATAGAGCGGCGAGGTGGTGGTGTGCATCATATAAGCTTGGTTGAAGCGATGATGATCGATCGCTCCTTTGCCATCGCGCACATGGGTGAAGGAAGCCTGCGACAACGCCGCGAGCAGCTTGTGAGTGGAATGGGTCGCAAAGACTGTTGGTCCCTGATGCTGCGCCGGGTCACCTCGCATGGCAAAATGGTCGCGGTACATCGGGTTGAACCGCGCATAGCCGTACCAGGCCTCGTCGAAATGGATGCGATCGGAGGATTGCTGGAGCAGCGCTTCGGCACGCACGGCGTTGTAGCACAGCCCGTCATAGGTGCTGTTGGTGACAACCGCATAGACCGGCTTCTGGCCGGCGACCGACTTGGTCTGCGCGCCGTCTTGCGCCTTCTTGCGGATGGTCTTGGGGTCCATCTCCGAGGGAGAGATCGGACCGATGATGCCATAGCGGTTCCGCGTCGGCACCATATAGACCGGCCTGGCGCCGGTCAGCATCAGGCCTTGCTCGATTGATTTGTGGCAGTTGCGATCGAGTACGACCAGATCGCTCTCCTTCATGCAGGCCTGCATGATGCTGCGGTTGGCACCCGACGTGCCGACCACCCCTGAATAACTGCGATGTGCCCCGAAGACCCGTGCCGCATATTTCTCGCTCGCAGCAACCGGACCGGTGTGGTCGAGCAGCGAGCCCAGAACACCGCGTTCGATTCCCATATCGGTGCGGAATACGTTCTCGCCGAGAAAGTCGAAGAACGCCCGTCCTGCCGGATGCTTGGTGAAGGCAATGCCGCCCTGGTGCCCGGGCGCCGACCAGGAGTGCTCGCGAAGCCTGGCATAGTTCGCCAGGACCCGCGCATAGGGCGGCAGGAGCTGTGCCTGGTCCCG
>JBKOZY010000299.1:0-15844 GCA_046726135.1 Pseudomonadota bacterium
GCTAAATCCGTCCGCGCTGCATTTCGCATTTCTCGATCCATTTAAACTTGAACCGTTGTCATTCGAAATCGTCCGCAAGTTGGCAAAGTTTGAAAGAATGGACATTCTGCTGCACATCAGTGCGCATGACCTGCAAAGAAATTTGTCGCGCTACATTGACCAAGAAAGTTCGCCCCTAGACCTTTCGCCCCTGGTTGGCGGGAGAAAGTAGATCCCACTCAGCCCGATAACGTAATCCGAGGAAAGATCCTGGAGCACTGGCGTGACCTGCTTTCGGCTGAGGGAATGACTACCACTGAAACCAAAGAACTCGTTCGTGGAAGTAGAAAGCAGCGGCTCTATTGGCTTGCCTTAGCCGCGAGGAGTGACACAGCACTGGAGTTCTGGGAGAAAATTAGAGATATAGCGCCTGAGCGACAGTTCAAGCTCTTCTAGTTGCTGAAACTGTCCTCGTGTTCAAGGGTATGGAAACTCGGGTTAAGGCTGGTTCGCTGATCAACTCCGCTCGACGAAGCTGTCGATCACCCGCTTCTCACCCGCCTTCTCGAAATCGACGGTGAGCTTGTTGCCCTCGATCCGCACGATGCGGCCATAGCCGAATTTCTGGTGGAACACCCGCTCGCCTTCGCTGAAGGTCACCGCCGCCGTCTCGCTGGCGATGAGGTGCCCCTCGATGATCCGCGGGGCGGTCCGCATTGCCTCGCCGGCGGCGTAGCGCTTCTGCGCCCGTTGCCATCCCGGCGTCGCATAACTGTTGGCGAACGGCTTGAGATCGTCGAACCGGCTCCCGCCAAAGGCATTGACGCCATAGGCGGCGAAGCTCGTCGAGCGCTCGACGACATCGACAAGATTGGCCGGCAGCTCGTCGATGAAGCGCGACGGCAGCGCCGACTGCCAGAGAGTATGCATCCGCCGGTTCTGCGCGAAGGAGATGATGGCGCGGCGCTTGGCCCGGGTGATGCCGACATAGGCGAGCCGCCGCTCCTCCTCGAGCCCGGCGCGACCGCTTTCGTCGAGCGAGCGCTGATGCGGGAACAGCCCCTCCTCCCAGCCGGGCAGGAACACCGTGCCGAATTCGAGACCCTTGGCCGAATGCAGGGTCATGATGCTGACCTTCTCCTCGATGTCGCTCGAATCGGCATCCATCACCAGCGCCACATGCTCGAGAAAGCCGGTCATCGTCTCGAACTCGCTCATCGAGCGAATCAGCTCCTTGAGGTTTTCGAGGCGCCCCGGCGCCTCCGGCCCCTTGTCGTCGAGCCACATCTGCGTATAGCCCGATTCATCGAGCACGATCTCGGCAAGCTCGGGATGCGGCATGCCGTCGAGAAGCTGCCGCCAGCGGGCGAACGCCATCAGGAGATCGGACAGCGACTTGCGGGTCTTGGCCGGCAGCTCGTCGCTCTCGACCAGCTTGCGCGCCGCCCGATAGAGCGAGGTGCCGTCGCGCCCCGCCACCTGATGCAGCCGCTTCACCGAGCTGTCGCCGATCGAGCGCTTCGGCACATTGACGATCCGCTCGAAGGAGAGGTCGTTGTCGGGCGACACCACCACCCGGAAATAGGCGAGCGCATCGCGAATCTCCTGGCGCTCGTAGAAGCGCGGGCCGCCGACCACCCGATAGGGCAGGCCGAGCATGATGAACCGGTCCTCGAAGGCCCGCATCTGGAACGAGGCGCGCACCAGGATCGCCATGTCGTTCAGGCTTTCGCCGCGCCGCTGGAACTGCTCGATGTCGTCGCCGACGGCGCGCGCCTCCTCGTCGCCATCCCAATGACCCCGCAGCATGATCAGCTCGCCCTCGTCGACCTCGGTCCTGAGCGTCTTGCCGAGCCGGCTCTCGTTCTTGGCGATCAGCCCCGAGGCGGCGCCGAGAATATGCGGCGTCGAGCGGTAGTTCTGTTCGAGCCGAATGATCTTGGCGCCGGGGAAATCTTTCTCGAAGCGCAGGATGTTGTCGACCTCGGCACCCCGCCAGCCATAGATCGACTGATCGTCATCGCCAACGCAGCAGATGTTGCGCCGCCCCTGGCCGAGCAGCCTCAGCCACAGGTACTGGGCGACATTGGTGTCTTGATATTCGTCGACCAGCATATATTTGAACCGCCGCTGATAGTCGGCGAGCACATCGGGATTGTCCTGGAACAGCCTCAGGCATTCGAGCAGCAGGTCGCCGAAGTCGCAGGCATTGAGCAGCTTGAGCCGCTCCTGATAGGCGAGGTAGAGCTCGCCGCCCTTGCCGGCAAAACCATGGCCTTCGCCTGCCGGTACCTTGGCCGGCGGCAGCCCGCGGTTCTTCCAGCCGTCGATCAGCGAGGCGAGCTGCCGCGCCGGCCAGCGCTTCTCGTCGATGTCGTTGGCCGACAGGATCTGCTTGAGCAGCCGGATCTGGTCGTCGGTGTCGAGAATGGTGAAATCCGACTTGAGGTCGACGAGCTCGGCATGGCGGCGAAGGATCTTAACGCCGATCGAGTGGAAAGTGCCGAGCCAGGTCATGCCCTCGACCACCCCGCCGATCAACAGGCCGATCCGGTCCTTCATCTCGCGCGCCGCCTTGTTGGTGAAGGTGACGGCGAGGATCTGTCCCGGCCATGCCTTGCCGGTGGCGAGCAGATGGGCAAGCCGGGTGGTCAGCACCCGGGTCTTGCCGGTACCGGCGCCGGCCAGCACCAGAAGCGGCCCTTCCGTCGTTTCGACAGCGGCCCGCTGCTCGGCATTCAGCCCCTGCATATAGGGGGGATCGGCGGGTGCCATGGCTCGGGCCGCCAGGCCGCCCCGGCGGGGCGTTACCCCAGTGTCATCGTCTAATTCATTGAAATCGATGGGTCCGGTCACCGTGCCCCTGCGAATCGCGCTCATCATTTATGTTTATATAACAGTCGGGGCATGGCATTTCGACCTCGCGCCCTGAGGAAAAGCGTGCGCCGGACCCCTGGCTTGGCTAGTGTTTGCCAGGGCCAAAATTGAAGGACCAGCATGGCGATGGCGGCGGATTCCGCACGGCGGGACGGCCTTGAGGAGGCTTTGGGCGAGATTTCCGCGCTGATCGGCGCGCGGTTGTCCCGCGCCGCCGCGGTCCGCGAGCAGCATGGCAAGGATCTGACCTGGAACCCGGGCGCGCCGCCGGACGCCGTGGCCTTTGTCGAATCGACTCCCGAGGTGCAGGAAATCGTCAGGATCTGCGCCCGCCACCGCACGCCGATCATCCCCTACGGCACCGGAACCTCGCTCGAGGGCCACATCACCGCCCCCCATGGCGGGGTCACCATCGATCTCGGCGGGATGAACCGCGTCCTCGAGGTCAATCCCGCCGATCTCGACTGCCGGGTCGAAGCCGGCGTCACCCGCGGCAAGCTCAATGCCCATCTGCGCGATCAGGGACTGTTCTTCCCCATCGATCCCGGCGCCGACGCCTCGCTCGGCGGCATGGCGGCGACCCGCGCCTCCGGCACCAATGCGGTGCGCTACGGCACCATGCGCGACAATGTGCTGAGCCTCACCGTGGTGACGGCGGATGGCCTATGCGTGCGCACCGCCCGCCGGGCGCGAAAATCATCCGCCGGCTACGATCTCACCCGCCTCTTTGTCGGCTCCGAGGGCACGTTGGGCGTGATCACCGAGGTGGCATTGCGCCTCTACGGCATCCCCCAGGCGATCATTGCCGGCGTCTGCGCGTTTCCCAGCGTCGAGGCAGCCTGCAACACCGCCATCGAGACCATCCAGTTCGGCATTCCGATTGCCCGCATCGAGCTCGTCGACACCGAGCATGTCCGCGCCTTCAACGCCTATTCCAACATGACGCTCGCCGAGGCGCCGACGCTGTTCGTCGAGTTCCACGGCACCGACGCTGCGGTCGCCGAGCAGGCGGCATTGTTCGAGGAGATTGCCCGCGACAAGGGCGGCGGCCCGTTCTCCTCCGCCCGCAAGGAGGAGGATCGCGCTCGCCTCTGGCAGGCGCGCCACGACGCCTTCTGGGCGGTCAAGGCGCTGCGACCCGGCAAGGAAATCTTTGCAACCGATGTCAGCGTGCCCATATCGCGGCTCGCCGAATGCGTCGTCGAGACCGAGGCCGATCTCGCCGCTTCCGGCCTCTACGGCCCGATCGTCGGCCATGTCGGCGACGGCAATTTCCACGTCGTCCTGTTCTGCGACCGCAAGGACCCGGACGAGGTGGCGCGGGTCGAGAGATTCTACGAGCGGCTGATCATGAGGGCGATCGCCATGGATGGCACATGCACCGGGGAGCATGGCGTGGGTCGGGGCAAGATGAAGTTCCTCCGCCACGAACTTGGCGCCGGCCTCGATTTGATGCGTCGCGTCAAACAATCGCTCGATCCCAAGGAGATCATGAACCCAGGTAAGATCGTCGCCGCATGACGCATCGGGTCCTCCAATATGGTTGCAGGCTGCGGGCGGATCAGAGGCGATGAGCCCATGGAAGTCGCCCCTCCTGCTGCTTGGCATTCTCGCGATAGTCGCTGCGGGAGCAGCCCTTCTTGCGCCGCTTTTCATCGATTGGAACGCCTATCGCCCGACCATTGAGTCCTATGGCCGCAAGCTGACCGGCCGTGAGGTCAGGGTCGGCGGCCCGATCGATGCCCAGCTCTTCCCCTGGCCCAATTTGACGCTGCGCGACGTTCGGGTCGCCAATCCGCAAGGCGCGATCTATCCCGATCTGTTCGTTGCGCCGGTCCTCACCATCGAGCTCGCCCTGCCGCCGCTCCTCTCCGGCCACCTCGAGATGACCGAGGTCAGGATCGCCCAGCCGACCATCGCTCTCGAGCGACTCGACGGCAGCACCGGCACCTGGGACCTGAAGCCCGATCGGGCGCTGCTCGACGAGATCGGTCCTCGCCGCCTGTCCTTCCCGGCGATCCGCGTCGATGGCGGTACCGCCTATCTCGCCGACGGCGCGCGCGGCGGCATTGCCGAGGTCGCCATCGGCTCGATCACTGCCAGCGCACCCGAGCTCCGGGGACCGTGGAAGGTCGGCGGCACCTTCGCCTATCAGAGCCGCGAGCTGCAGCTCACCTTCACCTCGGGGGCCGTGCGCCCGGGCGAGCCGCGGCCGACTTTCCTCAGGGTCGCACCGGTCACCGGCGGCGGCTATTCCTACACCTTCGAGGGCACCGCTTCCGGCGCGCCGGGCGGCATCATGAACGGCTCTCTGAGCATCCTTCCGGTCGACGCCCCGGAAGGCGGCAAGGCCGACGCCTCGGTCGGCGTCCAGCCCTTCAGCCTCAAGGCGGATGTGCAGGCGGGTTTCAATCGCATCGCCCTGTCGAAGATCGAATTGAGTCCCGAGACCAGCGAGGACGCCGGCAATCTCA
This sequence comes from Pseudomonadota bacterium, assembly GCA_046726135.1. Taxonomy (GTDB): domain Bacteria; phylum Pseudomonadota; class Alphaproteobacteria; order Rhizobiales; family Aestuariivirgaceae; genus DATAFF01. Next base: position 5,331 of record JBKOZY010000299.1, read on the forward strand.
TCACCGGCACGGCCAATATCGAGCTTGGTTCCCGCATCGTGGTCAATGCCGATCTCGAATCGCCGCGCATCGAGCTCGACCGCCTGGTCGATGCGGAAAGCCGCCGCGCCTTCCTGTCCAAGGAGGGTCTCGATGCCGTGTCGGCGTTGATCGAGACCTTGCCCGACCAGGTCGTCCTCAATCTCCGTCTCGGTGTCGCCAGCTTGATGGCCGGCGGTGAAACGCTGGAGGGCGCCGAGCTTTCGACCACGCTCTCGTCAAAGAGCCTCAAGGTCGATGCCCTGAAGCTGTCGATCCCCGGCCACACCAAGCTCTCCTTCACCGGCTCGCTGTTGCCGCAGCCTGCGGGCTCGGCGCTGTCCGGCGATCTCCACCTCGAATCGGCATCACTCAGGGAGCTGGTCACCTGGCTGCTGCCGGAGCAGGCCAAATCCATCGAGGCGGTGTGGTCGGGGCTGCGCGGCCAGCTCGATCTTTCCGGTAGGCTCGATGCCACCGTTGACCGGATCCGCTTCAGCGAGGCCGAGATCACCCTCGACGGTGCCAAGGCCGATGGCAATCTCAGCCTGAGCTTTGCCGATACCCCCTCGATCCTGCTGCGGCTTGCCGCCGACCGGATCGATCCCGGCCGCTATGTCAACACGACTGCAACCCCGGTTGTGCGCGACTGGATCAAGTCGCTGCCGGGGCTTCTGAAATCGGGCGATGTGCAACTGACGCTCCAGGCTGATGAGCTGGTGGTCAACAGCATCGCCGCCAAGGATATTGCGGTCGACATCGCCGCCAATGACGGGGCGGTGGAGCTGCGCACCGTCGAGATCGGCGAGGTGGATGGTGCCAGGGTCACCTTGTCCGGACTGGTCAAGCTGCCGGAGGACGGGCTCGAGGGCTCCCTCGTCGGTGACGTGACGGCCGCCGACCCGCGCGGTCTCATGCGCCTGATCGGCACGCTGCCGCCGCCCGGCAGCAATCGCCCCGATCCGCCATGGGCGCGGCCCGACCGGCTGACCGTGACGCTGCGCGGCGATGCCCGCGAGCGGGACGGCATCACCAATGGCGGCATCAGGCTCGAGGGCGGCTATGGCGGCACCGCAGGGTCGCTGTCGCTGAAATATTCCGGCGGCCTCCATGGCTGGCGCACCGGCATTTTCGATGCCGATCTCTCCGGCACCAGCCCTGACAGTCGCTCCCTCGCCGCTCTGTTCGGCTTCACGCCGGTTGCCGGCGGCGACGAGGCTGCCCGTTTCAAGCTCACCGGCAAAGGCTCCCTCGATGCCGGCATCGCCACCACCGCCGAGCTTGCGCTATTCGGCAGCGAGCTGCGCTATGCCGGCACCGTCGGCCTGCATGACAAGCTGACCGCCACCGGCCGCGCCGCCATTCTGGCCGAGCATAATGACGGGCTGTACCGCGCCCTCGGGCTCCCGATCCTCGACCAGGGTCCGGCCGGCCGGGTGCTGTCTGCCGAGGGCGAGGTCAACGCCACGCCGGAGCGCATCGAGGTGAGCGCCGTCAATGGTGCTGCCGCCGGCGCGAGCTTCACCGGCAGCGGCGTTCTCGGGCTCGCCGGCGAGCGCCTCACGCTCAGGGCGGCGGGCAAGACCGGCCGGTTCGGCCTCGCCCCAGTCCTGGCATTGATCCTCCTGCCGCGCGACGGCGAGCCGCCGTCCTCCACCAAGCCCTTCGGCCCGGCGCTCGCCGATGTCGTCGATCTCGATGTCGCCCTCGAAAGCGAGACTCTGACGGTGATCCCGGGTCTCGCCCTGAAGGCAGCCAGCTTCTCGACCAAAGGCACGAGCGACGGTCTCGACCTCATGCTCGAGGGCGAGGCGCTGCCCGGCCATCGCTCGAGCCTGGCCGCCGTCATCGCCCGCGACGGCAAGGGCTACCGCGTGAATGGCTCGGTCGACCTCGACACCGAGCTGGCAACCCTCCTTCTCGCCCAAGACCGCCGGCCGGCCCTGCAGGGCGAGGCCAAGCTCGCCGGCAAATTCACGGCGACTGGCTTAAGCATTGGCGGGCTTTTCGCCGCCATGAACGGCGACGGCACGCTCTCCCTTCCTGCGGGCGTTCTGCGCGGCGTCGATCCGGTCGCCTTTGCCGGCGGCCTCGAGACGGCCAAGACGCCGGCCGAGATCGATCAGCTCGTCGAGGGCGTGCTGCGCGCCGGCGATCTTCGTTTCGCGGGTGGCAGCACCAGCATTGCCATGCATGGCGGCATCGTCTCCAGCGAGCCGCTGAAGATCACCGGCGAGGAGGTCGCAGGCCGGCTCAAGCTGATGTTCGACACCACCGCCGGCGAGGGCGATGTCAGCGCCGTGCTGGCGCTGCCCGAGCTGCCGGGCGCGCCGTCCTTCGAGATCGCTTGGGGCGGGCCGATCGCGGCATTGCAGGCGAGCTACGACGTGAGCAGCCTCAAATCCAACATTTCGGTCGGAGCGCTGAGCAAGGGCATCGACAAGCTCGAGGAGTTGCAGCGCGAGCAGGAACGCATCCTCGCCGAGGAGCAGGCCTTTGCCCGCGACCAGGCGGTCAAGTTCACCGAGCGCTCGCTGCGCCGCCAGGCCCGTGATGCCGCAGCCGCCGAAGCGCGCCGCCAGGCCCGGCTCATCGCCGAAGCCGCGGCGCGTCGCCAGGTCGAGGAGCAGCGCCGCGCCATCGACGAGCAGCAGCGCCTGGAGGAGGCAGCGCGTCGGGCGAAGACGCGCGCCGAGGCGGAGGCCCTGCGCAAGCTCGAGGAGGAGAAGCGCAAGCACGAGGAGCAGCTCCGCAAGGCCGAGGAGCGGCTGCTGCGCGACGACGACCAGGGCAAGGCCCGCCCGCCCGCCTCGACACCGTCTTTCGGCCAGTCCGGCGATGCATCGACGATCGAGGCGCAGCCGCTGCCGCCGATCACTACGACACTGGATCAGCCCCAGCCGATCGTGCCGCCCTCCAATGAAGCCGAGACGCAGAAGCCCAAGGCGAGCACCATCCAGCGCGGACCGAAGTCGCAGGACCAGGCCTCGCCCTGGCCCGAGCGGCAGAACGTCCGCGATACGGGTCGATGAACGGCAGCAGGCACGAGGCAGCAGGCATGGCTGATATCGTTAATCTCAGACAGCACCGCAAGCGCAAGGCTCGTGCCAGGAAGGAAGAGGCGGCGGCCGAGAATCGTGCCCGTTTCGGCATGACGAAAACCGAGCGCGAGCGCAACGCGGCGACGCGAGCGCAGGAGCATCGCCATCTCGACGGCCATCGGCGCGATCCTGAGCGTGGCGAGGAGCCGTGAAAGGAAACGGCCGTCCCACTCGGACCTCGGGTGCGCCGATCAAGCGGTCGGTGTCGATTGCCGGTCATCGCACCAGCCTGTCGCTCGAATCCGAATTCTGGGACGCCCTGCAACGCGCGGCGATGGAGGACCAGACGAGCCTGGCCGGGCTCATCGCCGGGATCGATGCAGAGCGGGGCCAGCGCAATCTTTCGAGCGCGGTCAGGGTCTGGCTGTTGCAACGTGTCGGCAGGAAACGCTAATCCTTCCCGACTGCCTACTGCATGCTGCCAACTGTCTACTGCGGCCCGATCATCTTCTTGGGATCGACGAGCAAATCAAACTCCGCCTCGCTGACATGACCCGAGCCCACCGCCTCCTCGCGGAGCGTTGTGCCTTTGGCATGCGCCCGCTTGGCGATTTTCGCCGCCGCGTCATAGCCGATCTTTGGCGCTAGCGATTTGACCAGCATCAATGAGCGTTCGAGCCCGGCCTTGATGTTGTCCTCGCGCGGCTCGATCCCGACCACGCAATTGTCGGTGAAGGAGCGCGCCGCATCGGCGATCAGCCGCACCGACTGCAGAAATGCCTGGGCCATCACCGGATTGTAGACATTGAGCTCGAAATGGCCCTGGCTGCCGGCAAAGGTGATGGTCGACTGATTGCCGAACACCTGGCAGCACACCATGGTCATCGCCTCGCATTGCGTTGGATTGACCTTGCCCGGCATGATCGACGAGCCCGGCTCGTTCTCCGGCAGCGCCAGCTCGCCGAAGCCCGACCGCGGGCCTGATCCGAGAAGCCGGATGTCGTTGGCGATCTTGAACAGCGACGCCGCCACCGTGTTGATCGCGCCATGGGTCATGATCATCGCGTCATGTGCTGCCAGCGCCTCGAATTTGTTGGGCGCGGAAGTGAAGGGAAGGCCGGTGAAGGCGGCAATGCGCTTGGCCACCTCCTCGGCGAATCCCTTGGGAGCATTGAGGCCGGTGCCGACGGCGGTGCCGCCTTGGGCGAGCTCCATGAGGCGCGGCATCGTCTGTTCGATCCGCTGGATGCCGTTCTCGACCTGCTTGGTGTAGCCGGAGAATTCCTGGCCGAGGGTGATGGGAGTGGCGTCCTGGGTGTGGGTGCGGCCGATCTTGATGATATGCGTCCACCCCTTTGCCTTTGCCGCGAGCGCCCGATGCAGATGCCGCAGCGCCGGCAGGAGATCGCCGACCACCTGCTGGGCGGCAGCGATATGCATTGCCGATGGGTAGGTGTCGTTCGACGACTGGCTCATATTGACGTGATCGTTGGGGTGGATCGGCTCCTTTCCGCCGAGCGCGCCCCCGAGCATCTCGATCGCCCGGTTCGCGATCACCTCATTGGCGTTCATGTTGGTCTGGGTGCCAGATCCGGTCTGCCACACCGCCAGCGGAAAATGCTGATCGAGCTTCCCTTCGGCAACCTCGCGCGCCGCCGCGCGAATCGGCTCGCCGAGCTCCGGCTTCAGCCGGCCGAGCGCCATATTGGCCTCCGCCGCCGCGAGCTTGATGATCCCGAGCGCCCGAATGATCGGCAATGGCTGCTTCTCCCAGCCAATTTTGAAATTGCCGAGCGAGCGCTGCGTCTGGGCGCCCCAATAGCGATCCGCCGGCACCTCGATGGGGCCGAAGCTGTCAGTCTCGATACGCGCCTTGGTCATTGCAGGTCTTTCCACCAGAACGCGCTGGTCCAGGCGCGCTTGCCCGCGCCGTCGATCAGCACCACGCGGAACCATGGGCTCTTGTCGCGCAAAAGCCACCCCTCCTCGAGCTTGGTAACGTCGACCACCGTATGCGTCAGCGCCCGGCCATGCCGCGTCACCGCCCGGGAATTGCCGCACACCACCGCCACCACATCGACCGGCGACGACACCACGGTGAGCTCGCTCCCCTCGAGCGACAGCGCGCGGATCTCCGGGCCCTGGCTCGCATAATAGCGCCCCTGCTTCAAGGCTTCGACCAGCGCCTCGGGCTCGAGGCTCTCCGCCTTGACATGGACCAAGCCGCCGAAGAAGTCATTGACCTTGAAATGCGCATCATCGGTGGCGAACGCCGAGATGCGGGCCCCCTCATTGAGCATCTGGTCGTAGAGATACCAGCCTTCGCCGCGGTCGGTCTCGACGGCGCAGGCATGATTGTAGATCTCGACGGCATGCGCGGATTTGAGCGCCCGCGCATCCTCCATGGTGAGCTGCGACCATGACGGATGGGCGATGCCGACAAACGCCCCGGCCTCCGCCGCCCGACTGGCGAGCGCCGGGCCGTTCTCGTCCGCGCCGCATGGCGCAAAGTCGAGCGGCAGCCCGGCCGCAACAATATGCCAGAGCTCGCCAACCGTCGTCTCCGGCGCATGCAGCTCGGCCCCGATGATGGTGGTGAACCGGTTGGAGCGCATGCCGCGCGTGTCGGCGATCGGCCAGTCATAGCGGTCCAGGAAATGATCCGACAACATCATGAAATCATAGCCGGCGTCCTTATAGGCCTCGACCACCCGGTCGGGCGGCAGCCCCCCGTCGGACAGGTTCGAATGGGTGTGCAGATTGCCGCGCCAGAATCGCCCGCTGAGCGAGAAGGGTGCAAGGTCGGTCATGATGAGCCTGGGTCCTGTCTGTCGATCGGGACGGCGGAAAGCACTGTCACGTGTCACCGCCGACTGCAAGCGGGTCTTCAAGAAGCGAGGTTGGTGCTGTCATTTGCGGTTGTCCAAGGTTGCGCCAATCCCAGGATTACCAACAGAAATTTGACCGGAGTTTCCAAATCTGAGATCGTTTTGGCCGATTGATGTGGGTTGATCGGATAGCTACGTCAGGTCCACTGCATTCTCCACAAGCCGAAGTGCGGTCGACAAAGTCATCATGCAGGGTAGGTCACATGACTCCCACACACGCTCGGAGCAGAGAGGAAGTTCCCTTTCTTGTTCTGCTGAAATCAATTGGGGGCTTCGCGGTCGCCGGTGTGACCTGTTTGGGGTTGGTTTATGCAATTTGCAGAATAGAACCAAATGCCTGGGCTGAGTACGCTGCCGCCCTTGCAGGAGGGTTTGCGGGATACGTCTTTGCCAGTTCGCTTTGTCGAGCTTCTCCCGGCAAACGAGACTGACTTATACATTTGGACGGCTGGCTTGATGGCCTTCTACGTGGTTGTGAGTTACCCGATCTATCGCTTGAAGACCGGACATTGGGGTCGGAAAACTATCGTTGGAACGAAAGTTTTTGATGCCGCCACTTTTGCAGCATCCATTTTGCTTTTGAGCGGGATCGTGTACCCCAAAGTGCTCACCGCAATCGGGAGCACGAAGGGCTATTTGCTGGTCGCAGGCTTTTGCGGACTTCTTAACAGTCTGCATGCGCTCTTTCCCGATCCCACCGACTCGTAACGACTGCAGCCGCGAAGAGAGGGCGGCGTTTAGTCGGAAGGCTGCCTAACGCCTCGGCTAAGCAATCGCCCGGCGCGACCTTGTCCAGGATATGACAGTCGGGACCACCAGGGCGGCAAGCGCCAGTGCCAGGATCGCCGCCGAGATCGGCTGCGTCACGAACACCGAGAGATCGCCTTGGCTGATCGACAGCGCGCGGCGGAAATGCGCCTCCGCCATTGGGCCAAGGATCAGCCCGATCACGCAGGGCGCCACCGGCAGCTCGCAGCGCCGCATGATGAAGCCGAGCGCTCCGAAGATCGCCAGCAGAACGAGGTCGAAGGTCGACCCGTTGAGGCTGTAGACGCCGAGCGTCGAGAACACCAGGATCGCGCCATAGAGCAGATGCTGGGGTATCGACAGGAGCCGCACCCACAACCCGACAAGCGGCAGGTTGAGCACCAGCAGCATGACATTGCCGATATAGAGCGAGGCGATCAGTCCCCAGACGAGCGTGCTCTCCTGCTGGAACAGCAAGGGCCCGGGCTGCAGCCCATATTGCTGGAAGGCGGCGAGCAGAATGGCGGCGGTCGCCGAGGTCGGCAGCCCGAGCGTCAGGAGCGGCACCAGAACCCCGGCAACCGCGGCGTTGTTGGCAGCCTCCGGTCCCGCCACGCCCTCGATGGCGCCATGACCGAACTCTTCCGGGTTGCGGGCAAACCGCTTCTCGGCGACATAGGAGAGAAAGGTCGGGATCTCGGTGCCGCCCGCCGGCAGCGCCCCGAACGGAAAGCCGATCACCGTGCCGCGCAACCATGGCAGCCAAGAGCGCGCCCATTCCTCCTTCGTCATCATCAGCGATCCCTTGACCGCCTCGATTCGCGCCTCGCGCAAATCCGGCCGCGACGCGATGAACAGCGCTTCGCCAACCGCGAACAGGCCGACCGCGACGATCACCACATCGATGCCGTTCAGCAGATTGGGGAAGCCGAGGGTGAACCGCGCCTGGCCGGTCAGGCTGTCGATCCCGACAAGCCCGATGGCGAGGCCGAGAAACAGGCTCGCCATGCCCTTCACCCGCGATTCGCCGAGAAAGGCCGAGATGGTGACGAAGGCGAGCATGATCAGCGAGAAATATTCCGCCGGCCCGAAACGGATGGCGAGCTTGACGATCAGCGGCGCAAGGAAGGTGAGGAAGAGCGTGCCGATGGTGCCGGCGACGAACGAGCCGATCGCCGCCGTGGCGAGGGCGGCGGCGCCGCGGCCCTGGCGCGCCATGAGATGTCCCTCGACCGCGGTGACGATCGAACCGGACTCACCGGGTGTGTTGAGCAGGATCGACGTCGTCGAGGAGCCGTACATCGCGCCGTAATAGAGGCCGGCGAACATGATGAAGGCGGCATCCGGCGTGAGCGTGCTGGTGACCGGCAGGAGCAGCGCGATGGTCAGCGCTGGCCCGATGCCGGGCAGGATGCCGACCAGCGTGCCAAGCGTCACCCCGACAAAGGCCCAGCCGAGATTGGCGAGTGTCAGCGCCGTCGAAAATCCCGCGAGCAGATGCTGCAGCGTCGTCATCGCCAGACCCCCGCAAGAAGCCCGGGCAGATTGAGATTGAGCCCGTAGCGGAACAGGAGATAGGCGGCGATCGACAGCGCTGCCCCGACCAGGGCGTCCCACAGCGCCGACCGGCTGCCGAAGCCGCGGGCCACGCAGAAGAACAGCACGGTCGAGGCGATGATGAAGCCGGCCGGCTTGAACAGCAGCCAGTCGGCGATGAGGCCGAGAAAGATCCACGCCACCGGCCGCCACTCGGTCTTGACCTCATGGCTTGGCTCCGGGGGACTGTGCAGGCCCGTCCAGGCCATGAGGCTGCCGGTGACGATGAGCCCGGCCGACACCAGCCACGGTACGAAGGTCGGGCCGACCTTGGCATAGACCGGCTGGACCTCGATCCGCACCGTCGCGACGGCAAAGGCAATGCCGAGAAGGGCGATGCCGATGCCGACGATCGCGTCGGCCGAGATGCGGGTGGTGCGCACCTACTGTACGAGGCCGATGGATTTCAGCGTGTCGGCAACGCGCGCATTCTCCTCCTTGAGGAAGGCGGCAAAGGCATCGCCCGAGAGATAGAGGTCCATCCAGCCCTTGTCGCTCAGCGTCTTTTTCCATTCATTGGTCTTGGCCATCTTGTCGACCAGGTCGATCAGCCCCTGCTTTTTGCCATCGTCGAGCTCGGGCGGCCCGAACACGCCGCGCCAATTGCTCAGCGCCACGTCGATCCCCTGTTCCTTGATGGTGGGAATGTCGACGCCCGAAACCCGCTCGGGCGCCGAGATGGCAATCGCCCTGAGCTCGCCGGACTGGATCTGGCCGAGCCATTCGCCAATGCCCGACACGCCGACCGTGACATGGCCGCCGAGGATCGCCGCCAGCGCCTCGCCACCGCCGGAGAACGGCACATAATTGACCTTGGAGCCGTCGACCCCCACTGCCTTGGCGATCATCGCTGCCAGGATGTGGTCGGTGCCGCCGGCCGAGCCGCCGCCCCAGGACACCGATCCCGGATCCGCTTTGAGCTTCGTGACGATATCGGCGAGCGACTTGATCTCGGAGTTGGCCGGAACGACCAGCACCTCATATTCGCCGGTAAGGCGGGCGACCGGCGCGGTCTGGTCGAGGCTGACCGGCGACTTGTTGGTGAGAATGCTGCCGACCATGACCAGGCCCGACACCATCAGCACATCGCCCCGCCCGGAATATTTGTCGGCGAGCTGAGCCAGCCCCACCGTGCCGCCCGCCCCGGCAATGTTCTCGACCGTCACCGGCGAGGCAAGGCTGGTGCCCTGTAGCACCGTCTCCATGGCGCGGGCGGTCTGATCCCAGCCGCCGCCCGGCTTCGCCGGCGCGACGATGGTCAGCGCCTCGGCAGCATCGGCATGAAGCGAAAACAGAGTGCCCGCGGCAATGGCGGCGACGAGTCCGGCAGCAACCAGCCGGCAGCTGAAACGGCGTCTGTCCATGATCGATCCTTCCTCTCGCATGACCGGAAGCATACACAATCGCCGGTCATCGCAAAAAGGAGGCAGTAGGCAAAAAGGAGGCAGTAGGCAGTAAGGTATTCTTCCCGACTGCCTACTGCCTCATTTCTTCCGGAACTGGTCGAGCGATACGATCTTCTCGGGACCGCGTTCCGCCTGGCCGTCATCGGCCGCGGGCTCGGCGTTGCTCGCGCTGGTCGTCGCCGGCACCGGTGCCACCTCGAGCAGGGCCTCGCGCTGGTCGGCCGGAATCTCCTCGAATTGCAGCCCGAACTGGACGGAAGGATCGAAGAACCCCTTCACTGCCTCGAAGGAGATCGACAGCTTCTCCGGAACGTTGTCGAAGGAAAGATCGACCTCGAAATGCCGGTCATGCACCGCGAGGTTCCAGAACTGGTGCTGCAGCACGATGGTCATCTCATTGGGGTATTTGCGCCGGAGACGGTCCGACAGCTTCACCCCTTCATGCCGGTTGTTGATGGCAATGAAAAAATGGTGGTCCCCGGGGAGCCCCGTCCGCGCCGCCCTGACCAGGGCCAATCGGACGACCCACCTCAATGCCTCCTGGACGAGGAGGTCGTATCGCATCAGATCTTCGGCCATCGTGCCCGCCGCAGAATCAGTCCCCGAAACCTCAATACACCCCGAAAATCAAGTGCAGGCTTCTGTTGCCAGGTGCCTGCGAACCCCGCCTGAAGCGGCTAAGCCTCAGGGCTTTGACTTCGAGTCTTAGGCTGCATTACGCAGCGGCGGACTCCAGCTGAACGTTGTCGTTGACAGCTATTCTTCGGCCCGATAACGGCGGAACCATGCCGGGCAAAAGCACACCCTTTACGCCCTGT
>JBKOZY010000300.1:0-4574 GCA_046726135.1 Pseudomonadota bacterium
AGTCCGAGGCCCTCGATCAGGACCCTTGCTTTCCTGACCTGATCGGCATTGGTTCTCGCGAGTTGTCCCGGCCCGATCCACAAGGAGTCTTCGAGGCCGACCCTGACATTGCCGCCCATCGAGGCCGACATCAGGGCGACCGGCATCTGGTTTCGCCCGGCACCCAGCACCGACCAGTGATAGTGATCGCCAAACAGCCGATCGGCGGTTCGCTTCATATGCAGCACATCTTCCGGATGCGGCCCGATTCCGCCGAGAATGCCGAACACCGACTGGATGAAGAATGGCGGCTTGACGATGCCGCGGTCGGCAAAGTGGCGCAGTGTATAGAGATGCCCGATGTCGTAGCACTCGATCTCGAAGCGGGTGTCGTTCTCGGCACAGGTGGTCAGGATATGTTCGATATCGGCGAAAGTGTTCTTGAAGATGCGTTCGCGCGAGCCTTCGAGATAGGGCCGCTCCCAGTCATGCTTGAACGACGAGTAGCGTTCCAGCATCGGATAAAGCCCGAAATTCATCGTCCCCATATTGAGCGAGGCGACTTCGGGCTTGAAGGTCGCGGCCGGCCTGACGCGTTCCTCGATGGTCATGGTGGCGGCGCCGCCGGTCGTAATGTTCACGACGCAGCCGCTGCGCTGCTTGATCACTTTGAGAAAGGGCTCGAATGCTGCTGGCGTCTGGTCGGGGCGGCCATCCTTCGGATTGCGGGCATGGAGATGCACGATGGCAGCGCCGGCTTCGGCCGCACCGATCGCGGCATCGGCGATCTCCTGCGCGGTGATCGGCAGATGCGGCGACATGGTCGGTGTGTGGATCGATCCGGTAACCGCGCAGGTAATGATGACTTTCCGCCTCGAGGCCATGAAGCTCTCCTATTTGCCGAGCGGCCCCCATGAAAGACCGGCGCAGGCGCCGGCCTCTCGCGAAAGCCGATATCGGCATCTTCGCCTGGCCCATGATGATCGGCAACCCGGCGGAATGCCTCTTTCGGCAATGCCGGCAGGCGATCAGGAATCAACCTCTCCGAAGGTGCCTCGGACGGCCGGATACGGTCGGCTTACTCGTCGCCCTCGTCTTCGTCCTCGTCCTCGTCTTCGTTGCGATTGGCGGAATCGTCGTTGCTCGCGTCGTCATCGTTCTCGGCAGCCACCTTGGTCATCTGCCCCGTCCTGAGGTCGAAAACCAGCCACTGGGCGCCGTCCTTGTCGACCTTCACGACGTAGCTCGGCGCGCCGCTTACGGTATCGACCTCGGCCTCCAGAATCTTGGCGTCGGGCACTTCCTTTTGGGCGGCCTCGATGGCCTGGGAGAGCGTCAATTTCGCACCGGCGACCGCGGCGACCTCTCGCGCCGCCTCTGTCTTGTCGTCTTCGGCCAGAGCCATCGGAGCCGCTGCCAAAGTTAAGATTAACGCCATCGCGGCCACGCCAATCCTTGAAGGATTCGATCCAACCATGTTTGAACACACGGTATTTCGCATTCGCGTCTCCCGTTCAGATGTCTCAAAGCTTCCGCCCCCGCGGCCGCCGGCACAGTTGCAGATTGACCCTGATGATGGACTGACGACACTCGTCAGCGATTTGTCAGCCATTGACGCGCTATCCTTGTGTCATGCTCCTGTTGCTTCGAATTGTCGGGATAATTGTCATCGCCGCAATGCTGCTTGGCGGTGTGACGGATGCCGTGGCCGACAATGAGCAGCGCGACCATGATCTCGCAAGAAAAGCCCTGCTCGAGGGCCGCATTCGCCCGCTGACGGAGATCACCGAGGTCGTCCGGTCCAAGGTGCCGGGCGAGATCCTGTCGGTGCAGATCGAGATCGATGATCAGAAGCGCCGCTTCGTCTACGAGTTCGATATCATCACCCCTGAGGGCAAGCTCAGGGAGGTGGACGTCGACGCCGCGACAGCGACGATCCTCAAGATCGAGGAGGATGAATGATGCGCATTCTCCTCGCCGAAGACGAGCCAGCGATCGCCGCAAACATCGTTGCGGCGTTCGAGCGGGCGGGATATGCGACCGAGATTGCCGCCGATGGTGAGGCCGCCTGGTTCCGCGGCGAGACCGACGAGTTCGACCTGATCGTTCTCGATCTCGGCCTTCCGAAGATCGACGGTCTCACGGTTCTGAAACGCTGGCGCGCTGCCGGCCGCCAGACGCCGGTGCTCATCCTGACGGCACGCGGCGCCTGGCCGGAACGGGTTGAAGGCATCGATGCCGGCGCCGACGATTATCTGCCAAAGCCGTTCCAGATCGAGGAACTGCTGGCGCGCGTCAGAGCGCTCATCCGTCGTGCCGCCGGCCATGGCTCACCGGTCCTGGAGTCGGGGGCCATCTCCGTCGATACGCGCCATATGCGTGTCGCCCTGAGCGGCGCCGAGATCCAAGTCTCGCCGCTTGAATACCGCCTGATCACCTATCTCCTCCACCACAAGCAGCGGGTCGTCTCGGCGAGCGAGCTCATCGATCACCTCTACGGCAATGACGATGCGCGCGGTGCCAATGCCCTCGAAGCCCTGGTGACACGGCTTCGCAAGAAGCTCGGTGCGGAGACCATCAAGACACGGCGTGGTTTCGGCTACTCCATTGATGGCTGAGCGATGAGGTTCGACTCGCTGCGTCTCAGGTTGCTGCTCGCCGGCGCTGTCTCGACGGTCCTGGCGCTCCTGCTCGCAGCCTACGTCCTGACGGTGCTGTTCGAGCGACATGTCGAGCGCCGCATCGACCAGGAGCTCGGCCTGTATCTCGACCAGGTGATCGGACAGATCGAGCGGTCGCCTTCCGGGACCTTGGCGCTGGCAAGACCGCCAGTTGATCCGCGTTTCGAAAAGCCGCTTTCGGGACTCTACTGGCAGGTCGTCCAGGAACCGACAGGGAACGTCCTGCGATCGCGCTCGCTGTGGGATTTCGAGCTCCAGCTGCCGCCTGAGACGACGATCGATGATGCGGTTCACCACCACCGCGTTGCCGGCCCGGCGAAGGCCCAGCTCTATCTCCTGCAGCGCCGGATCGAGCTTCCCCCGCGCCTCGGCGGAGGAACCGCACGCATTGCGGTGGCCTTGGACACCGGCGAGGTGAAGGCGGCAGTCGGGGAGTTTGCCGCCGATCTCATGCCGCTCCTCGCGATCATTGGCGGGCTGCTCATTGCCGCCGCCTGGTTCCAGGTGTCGGTCGGCTTGAGCCCGCTAGCGACGGTGCGGAGCCGGTTGGCGACAATAAATTCCGGCGACAGTCGCCGGCTCGGGTCGAGGTTCCCGTCTGAAGTCCGTCCCATGGCTCAGGAAATCGATCAGCTGCTCGACGCTCGCGATCAGGAGCTTGCCCGCGCCAAGACGCGTGCCGCCGATCTTGCGCACGGTCTCAGGACGCCGCTTCAGGTCATTCACGCGGAGATCGAGCGCCTGCGCGCCGCGGGCCAGGCCGCATTTGCATCCAATCTTCAGACCGCCACCGAGACCATGCAGCGCAATGTCGAGCGGGAGCTTGCCAGAGTGCGCCGCGCCGACCCTCTCAAGGAAACCTCGGCCAATATCAGCTCTTCGATCGACCAGGTGCTGCGCGTCATTCAGCGCACGCCTGACGGACTGCGCCTCGATTGGCTGGTGGATGTGCCGAAGGATATGGCAGCACGTATCGACCGCGATGATCTTTCGGAGGCGGTCGGCAACCTGCTCGAGAACGCTGCGCGGCATGCCCGCCATGCCGTGTCGATCAATTGTGGTGCGGAGGGTAAATATGTTGCCTTCAGCGTGACCGACGACGGCACTGGCATTCCGGAGGATCGTCGAGCGGAAGCCCTGGCCCGCGGTGGCCGCCTCGACGAGCGCGGACCGGGCAGCGGATTGGGACTCGCCATCGTCACCGATATCGTCGAGTCCTGGGGCGGCACCCTCACCCTTGCCGGCGCCGACCCTGGACTTCGTGCCACCATCCGCCTCCCCGCGAGCCATAGCTGACAATTTCCTGACGCCCGCTATCAGCGGCCTGTCAGCGTCTAGAGCGTACTCTCCCGTTCAGCGGAGGCAAAAACCATGAGGCTCACTACTGTTGTCGTCGGTCTTGGCGCCGTCTTGATGTCAGCTCCGGCAGATGGTGGCGAGACCATGCGCGCAACCTGCAATGCCCTGCCGGCAATGATCAGCAGCTCCATTCCCGATTTCTTCTCCGCCATTCGCAGCTGCGCCAGGGAGGCCCAAGGTTCGGAGGCTCTCTACGAAATCGGCGGCACCCATCATGGTGCGGAGCGCCGCGCCTTCTTCGACGCATCCGGCGCGTTGATCGGCTTGGACGAAACAGTCGATCTTGATTCGCTGCCGGCTCCCATTCTTGCTGTGCTGGCGGATCGTTACGCCGGCCTGCCAATCCTGCGTGCTCAGAAGCTCCGGCGCGCTACATCGGTCTATTACAAGATCCGGATCGAGAAGGATGGAACGCCGCAGGACATTCTCTTCAATGGGTCCGCCATGCGTGCAGCATAGGTCTATTCTTTGACCGCGCCTGTCAAGGACGAGACATAATGCTCGACGAAGAACGAGTAGAATCTGTCTCTTATACACATCTCCGAGCCCACGAGA
>JBKOZY010000301.1:0-7230 GCA_046726135.1 Pseudomonadota bacterium
CAATGCCGAGTATAAGCGGCGACAAGCACCGCCCGGGGTGAAGATCACGGCACGAAATTTCGGTCGCGACCGCCGTTATCCGATCACCAACGGCTATCGCGACATGTCAGGATCAGCCACGGCAAGTTGATCTCGCCAACGGTCCGCTTCGCCCCGTCGCCGACCGGGCGAATTCACATCGGGAATGCCCGGACGGCAGTGTTCAATTGGCTGTTCGCGCTCAAGAATTCCGGGCGCTTCGTGCTGCGCTTCGACGACACCGACCGGGATCGCTCAACACTGCAATTCGAGCGCGATATCGCTTCGGATCTGGCTTGGCTCGGCATCGTTCCCGACCTGATGGTTCGTCAGTCGGAACGCTTCGACCTTTATCTCCAGGCAACGGAGAGGCTCAAGGAAACCAACCGACTCTATCCCTGCTACGAAACCCAGCAGGAGCTCGAGCTGCGCCGCAAGCGGCAGCTGGCCCGCGGTGCTCCGCCGATCTATGACCGCTCGGCTCTGCAGCTCAGCGAAGCCGAGCGGCGGCAGCTGGAGGCCCAAGGGAGGCGACCGCATTGGCGCTTTCTCCTCGAAAGCCACAAGGTCGGCTGGACCGACCTCATCCGCGGGCCGCAGGAGATCGACACCGCCACGCTGTCCGACCCGGTGCTGATCCGCGAGGACGGTAGCTATCTCTACACTCTGCCATCGGTTGCCGATGATATCGATCTCGCAATCACGCATGTGATCCGCGGCGAGGACCATGTGGTCAACACGGCGGTGCAGATCCAGCTATTCGAGGCGCTCGGGGCCGAGCCACCGCAATTTGCCCATCACAGTCTGCTGGTCGGGGCCGACGGGCAGGGGCTGTCGAAGCGGCTCGGCTCGCTGTCGATAGCGGGTATGCGCGAGCAGGGGATCGAAGCGATGGCGGTGGCAAGCGTTGCGGCGCTGATCGGCACCTCGGAATCGGTTCATCCGGCGGCCGCCTATGAGGCGCTGCTGCAAGGCTTCGATCTTGCGCATGTGTCGCGAGCACCGGCGCGCTTCGACGAGGAGGAGCTCCGGTCACTCAATTCCAAGCTGGTGCACGAGCTTCCCTATGAGGCGGTGCGGGCGCGGCTCAAGGCGCTCGGCGCCGATGGCGGTCCGCAATTCTGGCAGGCGGTGCGCGGCAATCTCGCGACGTTGAGCGATGCGCAGCATTGGCACGAGGTGATCTATGGCGCGATCGACCCGGTGGTGGTCGATCAGGATTTTCTCGATGCGGCGCGGCGCCTGCTGCCGGCTGAACCCTGGGGCGAGAGCAGCTGGAGGGAGTGGACCGGGCGGCTCAAGGAAGAGACTGGGCGGCGCGGCAAGGATCTCTACCATCCGCTGCGGCTCGCTCTCACCGCGAACGAAGCGGGGCCGGAGCTCGCAGCGCTCATGCCGCTCATCGGCCGCAATCGGGTCGAGCGGCGGCTCGAGGGAAAGCGTTAGAGCAATATTTATTCGGGGAGTGGGATTTCGGCCGTAGGGTCGGGCACCAGGAAACCGCGCTGAACCGCCGGGCGGGCGGCGATGGCCTGGTACCAGCGCTTGACATTCGGGACCTTGTCGAGATCGAGCGAATACCAGACGAAGCGGGTGGACCACGGCCAGATCGCCATGTCGGCGATCGAATAGTCACCCGCGACAAACTCATGCCCGGCGAGCCGGCGGTCGAGCACGTCGAAGAGGCGCCGCGCCTCGTTGCCATAGCGCTCCTCAGCATAAGCCGACTTGCCCCTGTTGAATCTGAGGAAGTGATTGGCCTGGCCGAGCATCGGTCCGAAGCCGCCCATCTGCCACACCAGCCACTCGACCACCCGCCATTTGGCGACCGCATCCTTGGGACAGAACCTGTCGGTCTTCTCCGCAAGATAGAGCAGGATCGCGCCCGACTCGAAGAGCGACATGCCATTGTCCTGGTCGACGATGGCCGGGATGCGGTTGTTGGGCGAGATCTTGAGGAAGTGGGGGTGAAACTGCTCGCCCTTGCCGATGTCGATCGGGTGGACACGATAGGGAAGTTCCATCTCCTCGAGCGCAATCGAGACCTTGCGGCCGTTGGGCGTGCTCCAGGTGTAGAGGTCGATCATTGCTGCTCCATTACAGCAGAGCCCGGTATAGCCATGCGAATCGGCTTCGGCTTCGAGGGTGAGGATACGGCCATAGGAGTCCTCAGCCAGAAACTCGACCCCGCCAATCAGGAGCGCCGCACGCGGCTTTGCCAGATCGGGATCGGCAACCGCGTCGATCAGCGCGCGGCGGAGCCGGGTAAGCTGCGGCGGCGACCAGCCGGTCCGGGTGATGAATGGCAAAGCCGGCGCGGCGGGACCCCAGGTCAGGATTCGCAGGTGCGCGGTGAGCTCCGGGCGAAGGCGCGCGGCCAACGCAAAGGTCACGCAATCGATGGCGGCGACGTCGGCGTCGCGGTTCGCCACCAGCTCCATCGAGCGGAAATGGGAGCCGGTCTCTGTCGTCTCGGCGAAGAACCGGCCAGCTCGCGCCCGCGGCGCCACCAGGCAGCGGAGCGCCAGATGGCCCGACAAGCTGTCGGGAGCGTTGTAGGCCGCGATGGCTCCCCTGAGATCCTCGATGGTTCCAGCCTTGCTCGCCTTATTGACGACAATGGCACTTGAATAGGTCGGACCGGCGCAGCCCGGGGCGTCGTAGCAAGGGGTGCCCAGCAGGGCCAAGCTGCCCTGAAAGGCGTGCGTCAAAGGATAGCCGCAGGTCTGGGCGAAGAGGAGATCGGGAGCGCGCCATTGCGCATGGGGACTCATGCTGCGGTCCAAAGTCAAAGGCACGTCCCGGAAGCCGGCGCTCTGAAGGTGGCGCCGCAGGCCGACCCACAATGCGTCGGTTGCCGCCGCAAGCTCGGGAAAATCATACATGGCAAGCGCCGCCAGCATCGGTCTGCTAGCCGATCTCTCGGGCGAGCGAGGCGACGACGGTCGGCGTGTCATTGGGCTGAACCCTGGCGGCGCGGATGAGGCTGTCGAAATGGCTGGCAAATTCGCGAATGAGCTCGGTGGTGGTCAACACCAGATACATGTCGCCAACGTAGATCACGGCGCGGCGCATGCCGAAGACCGAATAAGGCACCGAGAAGCGCTCGCGGGCATCGAATAGATACCAGCGATAGGACGGATACAGTCGATCGAGGACCTCGGCCATGTTCTCGATCTGCTCGCGGCGCTGCGGTGCCGGGAAACCGCCCCACATCCCCTCGCCGCGGGCAAAAGCGACAACGTCCTGCAAGGGTGAGCAGACCTCGATCTCGCTTTCCGGTCGCCTGGCATGCTCGATGCGCTCGCGCGTCACATCGGTCATCGCTGTGGCAATGGCGGTCTCGAGCCGCCCGGTCTCATAGGCGATCGTGGCGTCGGTCTTGAGGTGATCAGGAAGGGTCGCCGGCACATAGCGGACCTTGGTGCCGATCGCCTCGGTATGCCAGCGACGCAGCCTCTCATCGGCCGGATCGCCAGCATCGGGCTCGATCATCATTTGCGGCACAATATCGGCAGCGACCTGATCCTGCTCCGAAAGCCCGAGCAGCCAGTCGGCCGAGCAGCGATGACGAGCGGCGATCTGGGCGATGGTCTCGGCCCGCGGCAGCCGGACATTGGTCTCCAGCAACAGTTGCGACAATGCCGACCGGCTCAGGCCGGCGCGACTGGCAAAGCGGGCGCGTGACAGACCGGAGTGCTCGATCTTCTCCGTCAACCGTCTGCGGAAAGTGTCGACCGTATCTCGCTTGCTCATCTTCTGTCCACGATTGTAACCAAAAACCTGAACTGTGCACAGCTATAAACAGTTTGATGCAATAGGAGCGTCGTCACCAGCCTGGCAGGAGGTTAAATTCCTTAAAGCTTGATTCGGGGTCCGATATGACGGCGGTCGATGGTGCCGCAGTCCCGCGCAGGGCTGTGGGCGAGATAGAATGGCAAACATTGTCGCTCATGGGAGCGGCCTGGGCAGGTTTCGCGGCACTCACCTGGTATTGGGAGGTCCTGGGCTGGTGGATCGTGGCGCCGCTCGGCGCCTATCTGGTGGCGCTTCACGGCTCGCTGCAGCATGAGGTTTTGCATGGCCACCCGACGCGGTCGGCGGTGCTGAACGAGATCCTGATATTTCCGGCCGTCACCTTGTGGTTTCCGTTTCGCCGCTACAAGGCGCTGCATCTCAAGCATCACGACAACGACCATTTGACCGAGCCTGGCATCGATCCGGAATCCTTCTACCTCGATCCGCAAGCATGGGATGACGCGCCGCGTTGGCTTAAAACCCTGTACAGCATCAACAATTCGATGCTCGGCCGGTTCATCCTGGGGCCGGCCATCTCGACCGCCCGGCTTGTCACCTCCGAAGCCGGCCTGATCCTCGCCGGCGATCGCCGGGCGACCAAGGCATGGGTCCTGCACGGGTTCGGCGTCGCGCTGGTCTGGCTGTGGGTGAGCGCGATTTGCGGCATGCCGTTCTGGCAATTCGTGCTGTTTATCGCCTATTGGGGCAACGCCCTGTCGATGATGCGGTCCTATGCCGAGCACCGGGCCCATGAGGAAGTGGGCTGCCGGACAATCGTCGTCGAAACCAATCCGATCGTTTCCTTGCTGTTCCTCAACAACAATCTCCATATGGCGCATCACGAGCAGCCGAGCCTGCCATGGTACGAGATTCCGGCTTACTACCAGCGCCACCGCGACCGGCTGCTCAAGGAGAACTGCGCCTATCTGGTGAAGGGCTATCGCGAGATCGCGCGGCACTGGCTGCTCACGCCGAAGGAGCCAGTCCGGCATCCTTACCTCTAACGACGCTTGCATCGTGGCAAAGAGCCTCCTACAGGAGTTGCAACTCGTCCATCGAGAGGCAGGCCATGAACGGCTCCATTCTTGCGACGGCGACCGCGGCACTCGAGAGCATCGAACGTGAGGGCTTGACCAAGCGCGAACGGGCAATCCTGTCGCCGCAGGGGCCGCATATCGCGGTCGAAGGGACGAAGCCCGGGCACGAGGTCATCAATCTCTGCGCCAACAACTATCTCGGCCTTGCCGATCATCCGAGCCTGCTCGACGCGGCCAGGGAAGCATTGGCAAGCCATGGCCTGGGCATGGCATCGGTGCGCTTCATCTGCGGCACCTCGGATCTGCATCTGGCGCTCGAGCAGCGGGTGGCGGCGTTCCTCGGCACCGAGGATGCGATCCTGTTCTCCTCCTGCTTCGATGCCAATGGCGGAGTGTTCGAGACGCTGCTCGGATCCGAGGATGCGGTGATCTCGGATGCGCTCAACCATGCCTCGATCATCGACGGCATCAGGCTCTGCAAGGCCCGGCGCCTGCGCTATGCCAACAACGACATGGCCGATCTCGAGGCGCAGCTGAAACAGGCGGCAGATGCGCGGGTGCGGTTGATCGCGACCGACGGCGTGTTCTCGATGGACGGGATCATCGCCAATCTGCCAGCGCTCTGCGAACTCGCGCAACGTTATGATGCAGCGGTGCTGGTGGATGACAGCCATGCGGTCGGGGTGATGGGCCGGCGCGGCGCCGGCACCCATGAGCATCATGGCGTCGAGGACAAGGTCGATCTCTTGACCGGCACCTTCGGCAAGGCGCTTGGCGGCGCGGCCGGGGGCTATGTCGCCGGGCGTCGGGCACTGATCGAGCTGCTGCGGCAGCGGGCGCGGCCCTATCTCTTCTCGAATGCGCTGCCGCCGCCGATCTGCGCCGCGACGCTGGCGGCGCTCGACCTGCTGGAGGCAGAGCCGCGCCTGATCGAGCGGGTGCATGACAATGCCCGCCATTTCCGCGCCGCCATGGCGGAGCGCGGGTTCCGGCTCGTCGGGGCCGGTCACCCGATCGTGCCGGTGATGATCGGGGATGCCCGGCTTGCCACGCAAATGGCGTCGCGGCTCGGATCGCTCGGCATCTTCGTGACGGCGTTCTCCTTCCCGGTTGTGCCGCGCGGCGAAGCCCGCATCCGTACCCAGATGTCGGCGGCGCACAGCCGCGAGGATCTCGACCGCGCCATCAAGGCCTTCGCGATGATCGGGCGGGAACTGGGAGTTCCGGCGTGACCTCCGGCATGATGCGGGCTCTGGTGAAGGCAAAGCCCGAGCCGGGCCTTTGGATGGAGGAGGTGCCGGTCCCCGTCCCGGCGGCGGGCGAGGTGCTGGTCAAAGTCCGGCGCTCGGCAATTTGCGGCACCGACCTCCATATTTGGAACTGGGACAGCTGGGCCCGACGGACCATCCCGGTGCCAATGGTGGTCGGCCATGAATATGTCGGCGAGGTGTACCAGCCCGGGCCGGGGGTGCGCGGCTTCGAGATCGGCGAAACGGTGACCAGCGAAGGGCATATTGTGTGCGGGCACTGCCGCAACTGCCGGGCCGGGCGGGAGCATCTATGCCCCAACACGCTCGGCGTCGGGGTCAATCGGCCGGGCAGCTTCGCCGAGTTCGTCTGCGTGCCGGCGCACAATGTCTATCCGATTCCCGCGAACATCCCGGAACGGGTGGCGGCCATTCTCGACCCCTATGGCAATGCCATCCATACGGCACTGACCTTCGATCTCGTCGGCGAGGACGTGCTGATCACCGGGGCTGGCCCGATCGGGATCATGACGGTGCCGATCGCCCTGAGGGCGGGGGCGCGCCATGTGGTCATCACCGACGTCAACGACTACCGGCTCGACATTGCCCGGCGGATGGGTGCGACACGGGCGGTCAATGTGGCCCGGGAGGACCTGAAGGCGGTGATGCGGGCCCTGGAGATGAAGGAGGGCTTCGATGTCGGCCTCGAAATGTCGGGCGCCGAGAAGGCTTTCCGACAGATGCTGTCGGTGATGATCCACGGCGGAAAAATCGCCATGCTGGGTATTCCGCCGGGGGACATGGCGATCGACTGGAACGAGGTGATCTTCAAGAGCCTGACCATCAAAGGCATTTACGGCCGGGAAATGTTCGACACCTGGTACAAAGGAATCGCCCTGATCCAGTCCGGACTCGATCTCGAGCCGGTGATCACCCATGAGCTGCCGATCGAGCGTTTCGCCGAGGGGTTTGCGGCAATGGCCTCAGGGAATTGCGGCAAGGTGCTGCTGAACTGGGTTTGAGACGGCGGCACATCTAGAGCATCGTGCTGGCATGATTGCTCCAAAGTCGGCCTGGAAGCGCAATCCGTCGGTGAGCAGCCTTGCGGGGCCTCTGCTTCTGTCTATGAT
>JBKOZY010000302.1:0-6747 GCA_046726135.1 Pseudomonadota bacterium
CGGACGGCGAGCCATGACCGAGATCTATGGCGATCCCTCCGAGGAGCTTGCACCGCCGGTTCCGGCGCTCGAGGCGCTGGACATCACCCGACATTTCGGGTCGGTGATCGCCAACGACCATGTGTCCCTCGCCGTCATGCCGGGCGAGATCCATGCCCTCCTCGGTGACAACGGTGCCGGCAAGTCGACGCTGGCCAAGATCGTCTATGGCAGCCTTCACCCTGACGCCGGCGAGATCAGGATTGCCGGCGGGACGGTCGCCGTGACATCGCCGGCCGTGGCGCTCGCCAACGGCATTGCCATGCTGTTCCAGGGCTTCACCCTGTTCGAGCAGCTGACCGTTGCCGAGAACCTTGCGCTGGCGCTGCCGTCCGCAACCGCTCCCGACGATCTCGCCCGGCTGATCTCCGAGGTCAGCGCCGGCTACGACCTCGCCCTTGACCCGGGATCGCCGATCTCGGACCTCTCCGCCAGCCAGCGCCAGCGCGTCGAGATCGCCCGCGCCATCCTGCAAAAGCCCAAGCTCCTGATCATGGACGAGCCGACAGCGGTGCTCACGCTGCAGGAACAGGCGCAATTGTTTGCGACCCTCGCGCGGCTTGCCGGCGAGGGCTGCGCCATCCTCTATCTCACCCGGCGTCCCGAAGAGATTGGCGACCTTTGTCACCGCGCCACCGTGCTGCGCCAGGGCAGGGTGGTGGCCGAAGTCGATCCCCGCCAGGAGACGGCGGCGAGTCTCAGCCACCTGATGGTGGGGTCGGAGATCCCGGATCTGCGCCTGGCGAACGATGATGCCGTCAAGGGTCCGCCGCTCCTCGTGATGAAGGAGCTGAGCGTCCATGGCGGCGAGATCGTCGCCATTGTCGGGATCGCCGGCAACGGGGAGGCCGAGCTCTTCGCGGCCATCTCGGGCGAGCGACCGGTCGGCGACGGCGGCAGCGTCGTCATTCGCGGCCGTGCCTGCGGCTTCATGGGCATCACCGCAAGACGCCGGCTCGGCGCCGCCTTTGTCCCCGATCGGCGGCTCGGCCATGCCGCCATCGGCGATTTCGACCTCACCCGCAACATTGTCCTCACCCGCTATCCTGAGAATCTCGGCATGGTGCGCGGCGGCATTGTCGATTATGACGTCGCCCGCCGGATCATGAGCCGGGCCTGCGAGATGTTCGGCGTGCAGAAGGGCAAGCGCGACCCCAAGGCGCGGACCCTCTCGGCCGGCAATCTCCAGAAGTTCGTCATCGGCCGCGAGATTGATCGCAAGCCAAGCGTTCTGGTGGTCCACCAGCCGACCGCCGGTGTCGATGCCACCTCGGCTGCCCGGATCAGGCAGGAGCTCCTGGATCTCGCGCGCGGTGGCTCCGCCGTGCTGGTGATCAGCCAGGATCTCGACGAGATCTTCGCGATCGCCGACCGTGCCGCCGTGCTGTCGCGCGGCGCGCTGTCGTCGGCAAGGCCCATTGGCGAGCTCACCCGCGAGAGCGTCGGCCTGTTGATGGCGGGCGCCGCATGACAACGATCCGCGGCATTGGCCTCATCCTGGAAAGGCGCGCCGAGCCCTCGTGGCTGCTGGCGCTGCTGTCGCCGCTCATCGCCATCGCCTTGACGATCGTCACCGGTGCCATCATTTTCGCCATCCTTGGCGACAACCCGCAGCATGCGCTCTTTGTCTTCTTCATCGCGCCGCTGAGCACGGCATCGCTCGAGCGTCTGGCGCTGACGGCAGCGCCCCTGGTGCTGATCGCCTGCGGCCTCTGCCTATGCTTCCGCGCCCGTGTCTGGAACATCGGCGCCGAGGGCCAATTCATCATGGGCGCCATTGCCGGCAGCCTCTTCCCGGTCTTCCTAACCGGATGGCAGTCTTCCCTGGTGACCGTCTTGATGCTGGCGCTTGGCATCGTCGGCGGCATGGCCTGGGCGGCGATCCCCGCCTTCCTCAAGAGCCGGTTCGGCGCGAGCGAGATCCTCACCAGCATGCTGCTGGTCTATGTCGCCCAGCGCCTTCTCGACTGGCTGCTGCGCGGACCCTGGCGCGATCCGCAAAGCTTGGGAATCCCGAAATCTGTCAGCTTCGCTGGCGGGCAGCTCCTCCCGACCTTTGGCGGCACCCTTCATCTCATCGTGGCCTTTGCCATCGCCGCCGCGGTGGCGCTCGCCTTTCTCCTCGCCAACGGCATGAAAGGCTATGAGATCAAGGTCGCCGGCCTGGCGCCCAAGGCAGCGCGATTTGCCGGATTCTCCCGCAGCGGCATTGTTTGGTTCACCTTCCTGCTGTCGGGCGGCCTGTCGGGTCTCGCCGGCATCAGCGAGCTCATGACCACCGTGAAGCAGCTGCAGCCGGTGATCGCGCCGACCGCTGGCTTCACCGCCATCATTGTCGCCTTTCTCGGCCGTCTCAATCCGGTTGGCGCGATGATCGCCGGGCTGGTCATCGCCGTGACCCAGGTCGGCGGCGAGACTGCCCAGGCCGCGCTTGGCATCTCGCCCAAGGTGAGCCAGGTGTTTCAGGGCATTCTCCTCCTTTACATTCTCGGCTGCGACGCTTTGGTCCATCACCGCATCGCGCTCATCGGCCTGCCGCGGCTGAGACTGAGAACCGGCTGAGCGCATGGAGCATCTGATCCTCGCCAGCATCGCCGCCGCCACGCCGCTCCTCGTCGCGGCGATCGGCGAGCTCGTGGTCGAGCGCGCCGGCGTGCTCAATCTCGGCGTCGAAGGCATGATGGTCATGGGAGCGGTGTCCGGTTTCGGCGTGGCGCTGTGGACCGGCTGGCCGCTCGTCGGCCTTCTTGCTGCGATCATCGTCGGCATGCTCATGGCGCTCGTCTTCGCCGTCCTCACGCAGAGCCTCGCCGCCAATCAGGTGCCGACCGGCATCGCGCTCACCCTCTTCGGGCTCGGGCTTTCCGGCTTCATTGGTGCCTCGCTGATGGGCGACCCCGGAACCAGGCTGCAGCCGATCGCCATCCCGTTTCTGACCGACATCCCCGTCCTCGGCCGCATCCTGTTCGGCCAGGACATCGTCGTCTATCTCTCGATCGCGCTGGTCGCCGGCGTCTCCTGGGTCCTGTTCCGCACAAGGCTCGGCCTGATCATTCGCGGCATCGGCAACAACCACGACGCTGCCCATGCGCTGGGCTTCGATGTCATTGCCGCGCGCTATGCCTGCATCGTCTTCGGCGGAGCCTGCGCCGGCCTCGCCGGCGGCCATCTCGCGCTGACGCTTTCCGACATGCCGCAATGGAGCGACAACATCACCGCCGGGCGGGGCTTCATCGCCTTGGCGCTCGTCACCTTTGCCGCGTGGTGGCCATGGCGACTGCTCGCCGCTGCCTGGCTCCTCGGCGCGGTGACCATCCTCGGCCCCGAGGCGCGCCGGGTCGGCCTTGATCTGCCGGCTGAGCTTTGGGCGGCGCTGCCCTATCTGGTGACGATCCTGGTGCTCGCCGTGATGGCGGCAACCCGGCTTCTGACCCGCGCCAACGCGCCGGCCAGTCTCGGTCGGCCTTTCATCCCAGGCCGTTGATGCAACCGAAGGTTATATTCTGATTGACCGCGCGCATGACGCGTGCTCAGCTACCTGCAGGTCGTGGAGGATTCGATGCTCATTGAACTGACGAAAGGGAGAACTGCTCCGTCATGGCCGCATCTCGACAGGCGGCCCGAATGGAGCGAGCGTGTGTATGCGATCTGTTTCGATCTGGACACCGAGGCGCTGCAGAAATTGTATCGCGCCGCGTCCTGGCAGAACGGCTATCAGGATATTGCCCGGGTTCTGTCGCGCCATGGCTTCTGTCGCCAACAGGGCAGCGTCTATTTTGGCGATCGAACGGTTGATCCGGGTCGCTGCGTGCTCGCCATTCAGGATGTCGCCAGGGACTGTTCCTGGTTCTCGAAGGTGGTCAGGGACGTACGCATGCTCAGGATCGAGGAGAACAACGATCTGCTGCCCGCAATCGAAGGGTGCTAAAGGCAATAGGCAGTGACCTGTGCTTTACGCCTGCCTATTGGCTAACTCCGACTGACTACTGCCTACCACCTACAAATTCTCCTCCCAGCTCTCGATGAACACCGCCAGGGTGCAGCCGGTCTTGGTTGTCGAGAAATGCTGGGTGCCGCGGCTCAGATAGACCATGTCGCCCGGCTTGTATTCGTAGCCGTCATTGTCGCGAAGGTCGCCCTCGAGCACCAGGAACTGCTCGGCCGATGTGTGCTCATGCGGCTGGCTCGCGCTGCCCGGCGCCATCCGGTAGATATGGAACCCGACCCCGGGCGGCTGGCTGTCGTCGAGCTGCAGGAAGCTCTGGCCGGGGATCTCGCGACCTTCGGCCGTGAACGACTTGAACTTTGCCTTGGCGATGTTCACGACGCGGCGTTCGGTCGGCTGGATCGGCTTCATCTTCAACCTCGCGAGGATCAGGAACGGACCCGCTTCTTCTCGGGATCGTAATGCGGGAACGGCACGATCACCGCCGGCAGGCGCTTCTGCTGACGGTCGAGCTTGCCGATCTCGACAGCGGTGCCGGGTGCTGCATGATGCACATCGATCCGCGCCAGCGCGATCGAGCGGTTGAGCAGCGGCGAGCGCGTGCCCGAGGTCACGACGCCGACCTGCGCCCGTCCGATATGGACGCTGTCGCCATGACCGACCGCGTCATTCGCTGCGATGTCGAGCCCCACCAGCCGGTGCCGTGGATGGTCGCGCCGCTCGATCAGTGCCTCACGCCCGATGAAATCCTCAGCCTTGCTCTTGAGCGGCACGGTGAAGCCGATGCCGGCCTCGAACGGATCGGTCGCATCGGAGAATTCGTAATTGGCGAAGATCAGTCCCGCCTCGATGCGCACCATGTCGAGCGCTTCGAGACCCATGGGCGCGATGCCCAGGGGCTCGCCGACGGCCCACACCGCATCGAACACCGCGACCGCATCGCGCGGATGGCAGAAGATCTCATAGCCGAGCTCGCCGGTATAGCCGGTCCGCGACACCACCATTGGCACGCCTTCGAAATCGCCGATGCGGCCGACCGCGAAACGGAACCATTCGAGCTCCTGAAGGGCCGGCTGCGATGGCGGCGTCCAGATCACTTGCTTGAGGATGTCGCGGCTGAGCGGTCCCTGCACCGCGATATTGTGCAGCTGATCGGTCGATGACCGCACCCAGGCGCGGTAACCCATCTTCTCCGCCTGCTGGCGCAGCCATGCGCCGCTGAATTCGTCGCCGCCGATCCAGCGGAAATTATTGGCGCCGAGCCGGAACACCGTGCCGTCGTCGATCATCCCGCCATGCTCGTAGCACATCGCGGTATAGACCACCTGACCGGGCGACAGCTTGCGCATGTCGCGGGTCACGCAATATTGCATCAGCGCCTCGGCATCGGGGCCGGTCACCTCGAATTTGCGCAAGGGCGACAGATCCATCACCGCGGCGCGCTCGCGGCATGCCCAATATTCCGCCGTCGGTCCGTCATTGGTGAAGCGCGACGGGAGCCAGTAGCCGCGATACTCGGCATAGTTCCGGGTGAGCGCGGAGAAGCGTGGGTGGAGGGCGGTTTCGCGGGTCAGCTTGGGATCGGCGTCGGGGGTCATGCGGAAAGCCACCGCTCGTGAGAATTTTTCCGCGCCGGAATAGGTGCGGATTTGGATGTCCGTGGGGTTCCAGCCATTGGCGGCATCGATGTCGTCGGGGCAGGCGGAGGACACGCAGACGAGATCGGTCAGCGCCCGCATCAGCACATAGTCGCCCGGTCGCGACCACGGCTCGTCGAGATAGAGCTGATTGTTGCTGTCGACATTGGTGTTGTAGAAATAGTTGAGCGCTTCCCAGCCCCGGCGCGCCGGCACGCCATGTTCGGCCAGCGCCCGGTTGAAGTTCTCCGTGCAATTGACATGGCCGGGATAGCCCATGTCGTCGTAATAGCGCGCATTGCAGGCGGTGGCGAAAGCATCGTGCCGCCCGCAAGTGTCCTGCACCAGCTCGACCAGCGGCTCGAAATCATGGGCAAAGCCCTTGGACGGCAGGCCGGGGGTGGGATAGAGGCGGCCGAGCAGTGTCCGCGTCACCGTGGCATCGAGCGGCAGCGCCAGCCCGCGGTCGAGCTTGCGGGCCGAGAAGCACTGGAAGTCGGTGCATTGGCGGCCATCGATGTCGATGACCTGGATATAGTCGCCGGCCTTGACGCGATAGGCGGTCGCGGTTGCCGCCTTGATGCGGAAATCGGCAAGCGGGTCGGCCAAAGGTTCCGGCAGGCGCACCGCATCCGGAGCTCCCGACTGAACCTGCCGCGTGATCAGGAGCTCGATCTCGGTTGGCGTGTCCTGCCGTTCGGCATCCATGACGCCGCCTGGCGCGGCCACGATCAGGAGCCCGTCGCGCTCGACTGTGAAATGCGCGCTCGCTCCGGCCGGCGATGCCTCGCCGAACACCCGCAAGCCATGCGCCCCGGCAAGATCGATGGCACGCCTGGCGAGCGCCGACTGCGTTCGGCGGGCGCTCTCTCCCGCCTCTGCGAGCACCGCCAGGAGCCCGTCGGCCCGCGTCATCGAAGGAACGCCGAGGCCGCGCGGATCGACCCGGCCATCGGTGCCGGCAAACACCAGCTCGCAGGGCTGGCAGCCCTCGATGTCGCGAACCCTGACCGCGTCGCCGGCCGAAACCTGCACCACCACCGAGCCGGCGCCCGGCACCACATAGCGCTCGGTGCCGCTCGGCAGCACCCGGCTCGAGCGGTCGACCACCACGCTGGCCGACGG
>JBKOZY010000303.1:0-2694 GCA_046726135.1 Pseudomonadota bacterium
ACCGATGAGAAGGCGAGCGCGTTCTCAGCCATTGACCACGCTCTCGATCCCGTCGGCAATGAGATTGACGCCGATCACCAGCGAGGCGATGGCGAGCCCGTCGAACAGCACCGTCCACCAATAGCCGCCGCCGATCAGCCCGTAATTGGCCGAGATCGACAGTCCCCAATCGGGTGATGGCGGCTGAATGCCGAAGCCGATGAAGCTCAATGTGGCGACGGTGAAGATGGCATAGCCGAGTCGCACCGTCGTCTCGACCAGAATGGGCGGCGCGACATTGGGGAGGATCTCGACGAACATGATAGGGAGCGGCCCCTCCAGCCGCAGCTTTGCCGCCGCCACATAGTCGAGCTCGCGCTCGGCCAGCACCGCCGCCCTGACGGTGCGGGCAATGATCGGCGTGAAGCCGAAGGCGATGACCAGCACGACCGTGACCTTGGAGGTGCCGAGCGCCACCAGCGCCAGCAATGCCACGATCACCGTCGGCAGCGCCAGCAGCGCATCGACGATCCGGCTCAGCACCTCATCGACAAACCCGCGCGAATAGCCCATCGCCAACCCGAGAACCGTGCCGCCCAATGTCCCGAGCAGTGTTGCGAGCGGCGCCACGGTGAGAATGTCGCGCGACCCGGTGATTACCCGCGAGAACACGTCGCGACCGAGCTGGTCGGTGCCGAATGGATGCTCGCGCGACGGCGGCAGCAGCGTGTTCAGCATGTCGTCCGCTAAGGGATCATAGGGAACGAGCGCGTGGCCGAAGATCGCGCATGCCGCCCAGAAGACGACGATGGCGACTCCGGTGAGGAAGGTCGGCGACGACAGGAGCTGGCCTGCGCGTTCGCGCCGCTCCTGCGCCACGGTGATTTCGGTGGCAGACACCGAGCTTGGTGCAGCCGAGGCGTCGCTCATTCCGCCGCCCCGAAGCGGATGCGCGGGTTGAGCCAGGAATAGATGAGATCCGCCAGCAGCGATGCTACCGCAAACACGCAACCGACCGTCAGCACGCCGGCCTCGAGCATCGGGAAGTCCTTCTTGTTGGCAGCGAGAAAGATAAGGCTGCCGATGCCCTGATAGTGGAACAGCGTCTCGATCACCACGAGGCCGCCGATCAGATAGGCCGTCTGGGTGGCGATCACGCTCACCGTCGGCAACAGCGCATTGCGCAAGACGTGCCGCCACAACACCGTGCTTTGCGGCAACCCTTTGAGCACTGCCGTGCGTGTATAGTCGGCATCGAGCGCTTCGAGCGTTCCGGCCCGCGCCATCCGCGCAATATAGCCGAACAGAATCAACACCAGCGGAATGGCCGGCAACAGCAGGTGGTAGATCTGGCCGAAGAAGCCGGCGCCCGGCGGCCAGGTCGCCGAGATCGGCAGCCATCTCAACCAGACGCCGAAGATCAGGATGAGAATGATGCCCGAGACGAATTCCGGCACGATGGTCGCCGACATGCCGGCCACCATGATGACGCGATCGACCGGCCGCCCGGCATGAAGCGCCGCCATCACCCCCATGGCCAGGCTGAGCGGCACGACCAGCAGAAACGCTACCACCGCAAGCTTCGCCGAATTGGCGAGAGCGGTGGCGACGAACGGCGCGACGGGAGCGCGATAGGCGTAGGAGCGGCCCATGTCGGCTTGGACGAAGCGGCTGATCCAATCGCCATATTGAATGAGAAGGGGACGGTCG
This sequence comes from Pseudomonadota bacterium, assembly GCA_046726135.1. Taxonomy (GTDB): domain Bacteria; phylum Pseudomonadota; class Alphaproteobacteria; order Rhizobiales; family Aestuariivirgaceae; genus DATAFF01. Next base: position 1,690 of record JBKOZY010000303.1, read on the forward strand.
GTCCCCATCTCGTGATTGAGCGCATCGACGGCGCGCTGGTCGGCAAACGGCCCCAGCATCGCCCGCCCGACATTGCCCGGCAGCACCTGGCCGGCGGTGAACACGATGACGCTGAGCAGCCACAGCGTGATGAGCGACAGCGCCACCCGCTTGAGGAGGAACCGTGCCATGCTCGCTCCGGCTCTCTCCTCCTCAGCCCATCGTGGTCTTGGCGAGCAGCAGCTGCCCCATCGCCGTCGTCAGGACGCCGCTCACACCCTTCTTCACCACCGTCAGATAATCGTAGAAATAACTGAAGATCACCGGGGTCTCTTCCAGCAGCAGCCGCTGGATCTTCCCCGCCGCTGCCCGCTGCGCCTCGATGTCGAGGCTCGAAATGTAGCTGGTGACCAGCTGGTCATAGTCCTTGTTCTTGAAATGCGCTCCATTCCAGGTGCCGTCGCTGCGCAGCGGCGCCGACAGGAAGACATTGGGCACGCCGCGATGACCGTAATCGGTGATGCCCATGACCGAGTCGAGCCACGGCGACTTGCCGTAGACGGCATCGCCATAATAGGCACCCTGGTCGAGGACGTTGAGATTGATCTTCCCGCCAATCTCCTTGACGGCGTTCTGCACCAGCACCGCATAGTCGGGGATCTCGAGAAACCGCTCGGTGGTGAGCGTGGTGTCGAAACCGTTGGCCATGCCGGCGGCTGCCATCAGCTCCTTCGCCTCGGCAATGTTGCGCTCGCGCTGCGGCACGCCCTTGTCGGTCATCGGATAGACCGCTGCGAAGGGACTGTCATTGCCGATCTTGGCGCGGCCTTTCATCAAACCCTGCACCAGCTTCGGCCGATCGAGGGTGAGCGCCACCGCCCGGCGCACCCGCGGGTCCTTGAACGGCTCCATGTCGTTGCGCATGTGCAGCTGCTGATGTGCCGTCGATGGCAGGCTGATGACCTCGAAATTGGGATCGTTGAGCACCGCAACGCTTTGCAGCACCGGCGCCTGCAGGATGATGTC
>JBKOZY010000304.1:0-4742 GCA_046726135.1 Pseudomonadota bacterium
GTCCTGGTCCACCGAATACAACCTCAAAGCCGTATCCGACGGCCGCCTCAAGACCGAGACGCTCCCCGACGAGACGGCGACCGGCGCCCAGGGGTTCTTCCTCAATATGCGCCGGCCCACCTTTGCCGATCCGCGGGTGCGCGAGGCCTTGGGGCTTGCCTTCGATTTCGAGTGGTCGAACAAGAACCTGTTCTATGGGCTCTACACGCGCACCGCCAGCATCTTCGAGAATTCCGACCTCAAGGCCGAAGGCAGTCCGAGCCCCGCGGAGCTCGCCTTGCTCGAGCCGCTGCGCGGCCAGATCCCCGATGCGGCATTCGGCCCCGTCATATCGCCGCCGGTAAGCGACGGCTCGGGCCTCGATCGCAAACTGCTGCAGAAGGCGAGCCGTCTCCTCGACCAGGCCGGCTGGAAGCTCAGCGGCCCGCTGCGCCGCAATGACAAGGGCGAGCCGCTGCGAGTCGAGTTCCTGCTCGACGATCCGACCTTCGAGCGCATCGTCGGCCCCTATGTCCAGAGCCTGCGCCGCATCGGCGTCGACGCCTCGATCCGCATCATCGATGACGCGCAATATCAGCAGCGCCTCAAGGATTTCGATTTCGACACGTTGACCCAGCGCTTTGGCCTCGGCCAGACGCCGGGCACCGAACTTCGTGCCTTTTTCGGCTCGGCCGCGGCATCGGCCCATGGCAGCTACAATCTCGCCGGGGTGAAGTCGCCGGCGGTCGACAGCCTGATCGACAAGGTGACCCAGGCGAAGTCGCGTGACGAGCTCAAGGTCGCCGCCCGGTCGCTCGACCGGGTGTTGCGCGCGATGCGCTTCTGGGTGCCGCATTGGCACAAGGCAAGCCACACTGTCGCCTATTGGGACGTGTTCGGCAAGCCGGCGATCAAGCCGAAATATGACCGGGGGATCATCGAGACATGGTGGATCGATCCTGCCAAGGCGGCTAGTCTGAAGCGGGGGCCCTGACGTCAACTCTGCCAGAGACTGAATGGCGACCTATATTCTGAGGCGATTGCTGTTGATAGCCCCGACTCTGTTCGGGATGCTGCTCCTTTCCTTTATCCTCATCCAGTTCACCCCCGGCGGACCGGTGGAGCGGGTGCTGGCCCAGCTTCAGGGCACCGACGTCGGCGCCACCGCCCGCATCGGCGGCTCGAACGCCGGCGAGGCGGGCGGCGCCAATGCCTCCGCCGGCGCTGCCGGCGATGCCGGCATGGCCGGCAAGTACCGCGGCGCTCAGGGACTCGATCCGGAATTCATCAAGAAGCTCGAGAAGCAGTTCGGTTTCGACAAGCCGGCCTATGTCCGCTTCTTCATGATGCTGCGCGACTACCTCACCTTCAATTTTGGCCAGAGCTATTTCCGCGACGTCTCGGTCCTCCACCTCATCATCGAGAAGATGCCGGTGTCGATCTCGCTCGGCCTCTGGCTCACCTTGATCTCCTATCTGGTCTCGGTGCCGCTCGGCGTCGCCAAGGCGGTGCGCGATGGCTCGACCTTCGACGTCTGGACCTCGGCCGTCATCATCGGCGGCTACGCCATTCCGGGTTTCATCCTGGCGGTGCTGCTGATCGTGCTGTTCGCCGGCGGCTCCTATTGGAGCATCTTTCCGCTGCGCGGCCTGACCTCGGACAATTTCAATGAGTTGTCGCTCCTCGGCAAGATCGGCGACTACGCCTGGCATCTGGTGCTGCCGTTGATCGCGCTTGGCGTCGGCTCCTTCGCAACCATGACGCTCCTCACCAAGAACTCGTTCCTGGACGAGATCCGCAAGCAATATGTCATGACGGCGCGCGCCAAGGGCCTGAGCGAGAACCAGGTCCTCTATCGCCACGTGTTCCGCAATGCCATGCTGATCGTCATTGCCGGTTTTCCCGGTGCCTTTGTTGGTGCCTTCTTCTCCGGCTCGCTGCTGATCGAGACCATATTCTCGCTCGATGGCCTCGGCCTTCTCGGCTGGCGCGCGGCGATCGATCGCGACTACCCGGTACTTTTCGCCACCCTCTATATCTTTGGGCTCTTCGGTCTCCTCACCAATCTTTTGAGCGACATTCTGTACACGCTGATCGATCCTCGCATCGATTTCGAGACGCGGGAGGTCTGACGCGATGCGGGCGATCACCAGCGAGCCGCGCCGCGGCAAATGGCTGACCGGCATCAATCTCCGCCGCTGGCAGCTGTTCCGCGCCAACAAGCGCGGCTTCTGGTCGTTCTGGATCTTCATGGTGCTGTTCGTCGCCAGCCTGTTCGTCGAGTTCATCGCCAATGATCGCCCGATCGTCGCCTATTACAAAGGCGAGTGGCTGTTTCCGGTCTTTGTCGACTATCCCGAGGAGAAGTTCGGCGGCTTCTACGCCGTCACCGATTTTCGTGACGCCATGATTCAGCAGGAGATCGAGGGTGCTGGCTGGATGGTCTGGCCGCCCATCCGCTACAGCTTTCGCACGGTGAACACCGAGCTGCCTTTTCCGGCGCCGTCGCCGCCCGCCTTCAGCCTCACCCGCGCCGAGGCCTGCGCCAAATATCAGAACGGCGTCAACGATCAGAACTGCGTCTTCGGCAACATGAACTGGCTCGGCACCGACGATCAGGGCCGCGATGTCATTGCCCGCCTGATCTACGGTTTCCGCATCTCGGTGCTGTTCGGCTTGAGCCTGACCGTCGCCTCCTCGATCATCGGCGTCATTGCCGGCGCCGTGCAGGGCTATTTCGGCGGCTGGGTCGATCTGGTGTTCCAGCGGCTGATCGAGATCTGGACCTCGGTGCCGACGCTCTATCTCCTGATGATTCTCGCCGCCTTCATCGCTCCCAATTTCTGGATCCTGCTCGCCATCATGCTCCTGTTCTCCTGGACCTCGCTGGTCGGCGTGGTCCGGGCCGAGTTCCTGCGCGGTCGCAATTTCGAATATGTCCGGGCGGCGCGCGCCCTCGGCCTCTCCAACGGCAAGATCATGTTCAAGCACATATTGCCCAACGCCATGGTGGCGACGCTGACCTTCATGCCGTTCATCGCCTCGGCCTCGATCGTAACCCTGACCTCGCTCGACTTTCTTGGCTTCGGCCTGCCGCCCGGCTCCCCTTCGCTCGGCGAGCTGATGGCGCAGGGTAAGAGCAATCTCCGCGCCCCCTGGCTCGGCATCACCAGCTTCGTCGTCGTTTCGCTGATGCTGTCGCTGCTGGTCTTTGTCGGCGAGGCGGTGCGCGATGCCTTCGATCCGCGAAAGACCTTCCGGTGATGAGCGAGCCGCTTCTCATCGTCGACAATCTCGCCGTCGATTTTCACCAGGGCGCCACCGTCACCCATGCGGTCAAGGGCGTGTCCTTTTTGCTCAGCAAGGGCGAAACCCTGGCGCTGGTCGGCGAATCCGGCTCCGGCAAATCGGTCACCGCCCTGTCGATCCTCAAACTTCTGCCCTACCCTTCGGCCAGTCATCCCACCGGCTCCGTCCGCTTCCGTGGCGAGGAGCTGCTTGATGCCGACGAGCGCGACCTGCGCAAGGTGCGCGGCAACGACATTACCATGGTGTTCCAGGAGCCGATGACGTCACTCAACCCGCTGCACACGGTGGAGCGGCAGATCGGTGAGGTCCTCGACCTTCACCAGGGCCTCACCGGTGCGAGGGCGCGCCAGCGCATCATCGAGCTGCTCGGCCTGGTCGGCATCCGCGATCCCGAATCGCGCCTCGACAGCTTCCCCCATCAACTTTCCGGCGGCCAGCGCCAGCGCGTCATGATCGCCATGGCGCTGGCCAACAATCCCGACCTCCTGATTGCCGACGAGCCGACGACCGCGCTCGATGTCACCGTCCAGGCGCAGATCCTCGAGCTCTTGCGGCGATTGCGCCGCGAGACCGGCATGGCGCTGCTGCTCATCACCCATGATCTCGGCATTGTCCGCCACATGGCCGATCGGGTCGCGGTCATGCGTCATGGCGAGATCGTCGAATCGGGCGTGACCAAGGATGTGTTCGCCAATCCGCAGCACCCCTACACCCGCCAGCTCATCGATGCCGAGCCCAAGGGAGCGCCGCCGCCCTTTGTTCCCGCCGCGCCGGTGATCGTCGAGGCCCGCCGCCTCAAAGTCTGGTTCCCGATCAAGCGCGGCTTGCTGAGACGCACCGTCGGTCATGTCAAGGCGGTGGACGGCGTCGACGTCCGGGTGCGTGCCGGCCAGACGCTCGGCGTCGTCGGCGAGTCGGGTTCCGGCAAGACCACGCTCGGCCTCGCCCTCCTGCGGCTCATCTCGTCGGAAGGTCCGATTCTCTATCTCGGTCGCCACATCGAGGCCTTTCAGAGCCGCGAGATGCGCCCGCTGCGCAAGGAGATGCAGATCGTCTTCCAGGACCCCTATGGCTCGCTGTCGCCACGCCTGTCGATCCGTCAGATCGTCGAGGAAGGTCTGCTGATCCAGAACCCGGCCATGACCGGCGAGGAGCGCGAGCAGCGGGTGGCCCTTGCGCTTCAGGAGGTCGGCATCGATCCCGCCTCGATGGAGCGCTATCCCCATGAGTTCTCGGGCGGCCAGCGCCAGCGCATCGCCATTGCCCGGGCCATGGTGCTCGAGCCGAAATTCGTCATGCTGGACGAGCCGACGAGCGCCCTCGACATGTCGGTGCAGGCGCAGATCGTCGATCTCCTGCGCCATCTTCAGGAGCGCCACGACCTCGCCTATCTCTTCATCAGCCATGATCTCAAGGTGGTCCGGGCACTCGCCAATGAGGTGATCGTGATGCGC
>JBKOZY010000305.1:0-6844 GCA_046726135.1 Pseudomonadota bacterium
GCTCAGGACGCCGCTCAACAGCCTGCTGATCCTGTCGGATCAGCTATGCAAGAATCGCGAAGGCAATCTCATTCCGCGGCAGATCGAGTTCGCCCGCACCATCCATGCCTCGGGCAATGATCTGCTCACCCTCATCAACGATATTCTCGATCTCGCCAAGATCGAATCGGGCACCGTCGTCGTCGATCTCTCGGAGCTCCTGCTCAAGGATCTGCATGTCTATGTGGAACGAACGTTCCGCTATGTCGCGGAGGCCAAGAATGTCGCGTTCGCGATCGCCATTGATGAAACGGTCGGGCCGTCGCTCGTCACCGACAGCAAGCGCTTGCAGCAGATTCTGAAGAACCTCCTGTCAAACGCCTTCAAATTCACCCATCAAGGGGAGGTGTCTCTGATCATCGGACCGGTCACGCATGGCTGGAGCGAGGACAATGAAGAGCTGAATCAGGCGCAGAAGGTCATTGCCTTCTCGGTGTCGGATTCGGGCATCGGCATCTCGGTGGACAAGCAGCAGATCATATTCGAGGCGTTCCAGCAGGCCGACGGATCGACCAGCCGCAAATATGGCGGCACCGGTCTTGGCCTGGCGATCAGCCGCGAGCTGTCGCGGCTGCTCGGCGGCGAGATCAAGCTGGTGAGCCGGCCGGGCCAAGGCTCGATCTTCACGCTCTTTCTGCCGACGGTGCCCGGCGCCGCACGGCTGGCACGCGCACGGTCGGCCGCCATCGATGCCGTGCCGCTCGGCGAAGCGCGCGGCCGCGCGCCGATCCTGGCCAGTCAGCCGATCATCGTGCCGGGCGGCGCGATCCGCAGCGATGCCCAGGATGATCGCGGCAGCATCGCGGTCGGCGACCGCGTGCTGCTGATCGTTGAGAACGACCATGGCTTCGCCAATGTGTTGCTCGACATTGCGCGTGATCGCGGCTTCAAGGGCCTCATCGCAGCGGCCGGCTCGGAGGCGCAGTCGCTGATCCGTCGTTTCAATCCGACGGCAATGACGCTCGATATCCATCTGCCCGACATAGAGGGCTGGCAGATCCTGAGGCAGGTCAAGGCCGATATCGCGTTCCGCCATGTACCGGTCTGCGTGATCTCGACCGATGATGCCCGCGACCAGGCAATGGAGTCGGGCGCCTACAGCTTCGTCGCCAAGCCGATCCAGTCGCGCGACCAGGTCGAGCAGGCGCTCGACAATCTCATCCGCTTTGCCACCGTTTCGCAGAAGGCGCTGCTGATCGTCTCGCCATCCGCCAAGCTGCGCGAAGCCTGGCGGAGGGCGCTGGCCGGCGAGGATGTCACCATCGTCACGGCCAGCACGCCGGGAAGCGCCTTGAAGCGCATCCAGGAGATCGATTATTCCGGCATCGTGCTCGATGGCGCGATGCGGCTGCAGCCGGGCGATATTGCGCGCAGGCTGGCGGTCAGCCAGCGGCTGGAGCCGCTGCCGCTCATCGTCTACCAGACCCGTGAGCCGATCGCTGCCGATCATTGGCGGAGCGTCAGCGACCGGCTGACCGTATGGCCGGTTCAGACCGAGGCCGAGCTGCAGGACCAGGCGGCATTGGTGTTGCACCGCTCGGTCGAGCAGCTGCCCGACGCCCAGAAGCAGTCGGTCATGCATCTGCGCAAGGTTGACACGCCGCTCGAAGGCAAGAAGGTGCTGATCGTCGACGACGACATGCGCAACATCTTCGCACTGGCGGCGGTGCTCGAGGAACACGGCATGCAGATCACCTCCGCCGACAATGGCCGCGAGGCGCTCGACATCCTCAACAATCGACCCGACCTCGATCTTGTGCTGATGGACATCATGATGCCTGAAATGGACGGCATCGCCACCATGAAGGCGGCACGCAAGCTGTCGGCGGGACAGAAGCTGCCGATCATTGCGGTCACGGCGAAGGCAATGAAGGGGGACAGGGAACGATGCATCGCGGCAGGCGCCTCGGACTATCTGTCGAAGCCGATCGACACGGCGCATCTCCTGCATGTGCTGAGGTCATGGCTCAATTCGTGAGGGGAGACTCTGAATGAGAACCCCTCATCCGCCCCTCCGGGGCACCTTCTCGCCGCGTGCGGGGAGAAGGGAAGCATGTTTTTTCTCCCCCCGCCCCGATTCAGCGGGGAGAGGGTGCCCGAGGGGCGGGTGAGGGGTTTGCTGATGACTGACCAGCCAACGGCCAGCATTCTCGTCGTCGACGACCTCGAGGAGAAGCACCTCGGTTACCGGACGATTCTCGAGGAGCTGGGCGAGCCGGTGGTGTGCGTGGCGTCGGGGCGAGAGGCGCTGCGTCACCTGCTCAGCAGGGAGTTCGCCGTCATCCTGATGGATGTCAACATGCCGGGGATGGACGGGTTCGAGACGGCGGGCCTCATCCGGCAGCGACGCAAGGACCAGCACACGCCGATCATCTTCATCACCGCCTGGTCGGACGAGGTGCAGCAGGCGCAAGGCTATTCGAAAGGGGCCGTCGATTACATCCTGTCGCCGGTGGTGCCGGAGATCCTGTGCGCCAAGGTCAAGGTGTTCGTCGATCTCTATCGGATGCGGGCGGAGCTGGCGCGGTCGAATGCGCTGCTCGAGCAGCGGGTGGCCGAACGTACGGCCGATCTGTCGGCGACCAATGAAAGGCTGCAGCGCGAGATCGGCGAGCGGAAGCGGGCCGAGCAGCGGCTCAATCTGCTGGTCGGCGAGCTGTCGCACCGGGTGAAGAATCTGATCACGGTGATCCAGGCGATCGTGCGGCGCACGGTGGTGCCGGGGCGGGCGCCCGAGGAGTCGCGCGAGGTGCTGGTCAACCGACTGGCGGCGCTCGGCTCGGCCCATGATCTCCTGGTCGAGGCCAATTGGCAGGGCGCCCCGATCGACCGCGTCATCGGCTCGGAGGTGATCGGCTTCTCCGAACGGGTCAATGTGGCGGGACCGCCGGTGCTGCTGAGCGCGCTTGGGTCGCAGAACATCGCGCTCCTGGTGCATGAGCTCGCAACCAATGCCTCGAAATATGGCGCGCTGTCGCGGCCTTCGGGATCGATCGAGATCCAATGGTCGATCGAGGACGAAACGGCGCGCTGCCTGAGGTTCCTGTGGCGCGAGATGGGTGGCCCGCCCGTCAGTCCGCCGGCGCATAAGGGGTTCGGCCTGTCGCTGCTTGACATGATCGGAACCAATCTCTCATCATCGCCGCGATTGTCGTTCAAAAGCGATGGCTTCGAGTTCGAAGCGTCGATCCCGCTTGAACAGATCGGGGCGCCGGAGCGTGAGACCGGGCCTGCCTCGGCACTGGTCTCTCCCTCCGGAGCATTGTAATGAGCAACGTTTACGACGCCGTGGTCATCGGGGCCGGCCACAACGGGCTGGTCTGCGCCAATTATCTGGCACGCAGCGGTCTCAGGGTGGCGGTGCTCGAGCGGCGGCCGATCGTCGGCGGCGCGGCGGTGACCGAGGAGATCGCGCCGGGCTTTCGGGCTTCGATCTTCTCCTATCTGATGAGCCTGCTCCATCCACGGATCATCCGCGATTTCGATCTCAAGGCGCTCGGCGTCGAGGTTCTGCCCTGCTCCGACATGGTGTCGCCGGTATCGGACACCGATTACATCGTTTTCTCGGACAACATGGCCAAGACCCAGGCAAGCTTCGCAAAATTCTCGCGACGCGATGCCGAGATCTATCCCGAATTCGATGCCTATCTGCGCGAGGCGACGGCGATCGTCAGGCAGCTCCTGTGGGAGACGCCGTTCGATCCGGCCAAGCGCGACTGGCGCACCTTCCGCGACGCCACCAGCTTTCTGTGGCGCTATCGCCGGGTCGGGCGGAACATGTACCGGATCGTCGATCTCCTCACCATGTCGGCCTATGACTTCCTGAAGGAATGGTTCGAGGACGACCGGGTGATGGCGGTGCTCGCCTATTACGCCTCGATCGGCACCTTTGCCGGCCCGAAGACGCCGGGCTCGGCCTATGTGATCATGCACCACCTCATGGGCGAGCATGAGGGTGCCGGCGGCTGGGGCTTCATCAAGGGCGGCATGGGCTCGATCACCCAGGCGCTGGCCGCCTGGGGTCGCAAGCATGGCGTCGACATCTTCACCGAGCGCACGGTGACGCGCATCGAGACGGCGAATGGCCGTGCCACCGGTGTCGTCACCGAGGACGGCAGCGTCTATCGGGCGCCGGTGATCGCCGCCAATGCCAATGCCAAGCATCTCTATCTCGACCTCGTCGGCGAGACGCAGCTGCCGGCCGAGGTGGTGCGCGAAATCAAGGCGTATCGAACGTTCTCGACCGCGTTCAAGCTCAACATCGCCTGCGAGCGGCCGCCGCAATGGAAGCTCCTCGACAAGATCAAGGCGGATGGCGTGCTCGGCAATTTCGACTACCCGACCTATATGCACGTCGCGCCCGACATCGACTGGCTGGAGCGGGCCTATGACGATGCCAAGCATGGCTGGTACTCGGCGCGGCCGTTCATGACGCCGGTCTGTCCGACCATCGTCGATTCGACATTGGCGCCGCCGGGGAAGCATGTAGTCAACCTGTTCGGCGGACATGCTCCGTACACGTTGAAAGACGGCAGCTGGACGGAGGAGAAGGAGAATTTCCGCCGTACGGTGTTCGACACGATCGAGATGTTCGCGCCGCATTTCTCCGACGACGTGATCGCGGCGCAGGTGCTGGTGGCACCGGATATCGAACGGATCGTCGGGCTGCCCAACGGCCATATCTTTCAGGGCGAGCTCGCGCCCGATCAGCTGTTCTTCCAGCGGCCGATATCGGGTTATGCCGATTATCGCACGCCGATCGCTGGGCTCTATCTCTGCGGCTCGTCGGCCCATCCGGGCGGCGGCGTTTCGGGGATACCGGGGCACAATGCGGCGCGCGAGATCCTGCGCGACGTGAAACAGAAGCCGAAGGTGGTCAAGGCAGAAGCTTCCCCGGGTTGAGCAGGCCCTTGGGGTCGAGCGCCTGCTTGACGGCGCGCATCGTGGCGAGCTCGACCGGCGATTTGATGCTCGGCATGAGCGCGCGTTTCATCTGGCCGATGCCGTGCTCGGCGCTGATCGAGCCATCGAGGACGCGCACCAGCTCGTAGACCCGCGTGGTGATCGCGTCGGCCTCAGCGAGGAAGCGTGCGCGATCGCCGCCGACCGGCTGGCTGATGTTGAAATGGATATTCCCATCGCCGAGATGGCCGAAGGGAACCGGGCGGCTCAGTGGCGCGACCGCCAGCACGGCGGCGCTGGCATCGGCGATGAAGCGCGGCACGTTGGAGAGCGGCACCGACACGTCGTGCTTGATCGAGGCGCCTTCACGCCGCTGCACTTCCGACAATGATTCACGAATGCGCCAGAAGTCATTGATCTGGGCGGCGCTCGTGGCGATCGCCGCATCGCTGACGAGGCCGCGCCCGACTGCCTGTTCCAGAATCGCCGACAGGCTGTCCTGGAGCGTGCCGGACGATGCCGAGTCGGTGAGCTCGATCAGGGCGTACCAGGGTTGAGGCTCTTGCAGAGGGTCGCGGCACGCGGCGTGGCGGATGGTGAAGTCGAGGCCGATGCGCGGGATGAGCTCGAAGGCGGTCAGCCGGCTTGCCGCCTGGTCGCGGGCGAGCATGAAGAGATCGAGGGCGGCAGCCGGCGAGGCCATCGCGACGAAGGCGGTGGCACGGTCGCGGATCGCCGGGAACAACCGCAGCACCGCGGCGGTGATGATGCCGAGCGTGCCTTCGCTGCCGATGAAGAGCTGCTTCAGATCATAGCCGGTATTGTCCTTGCGCAGCCGGTTGAGGCCGTTCCAGATGCGGCCGTCGGCGAGCACCACCTCGAGGCCGAGGCAGAGATTGCGGGCATTGCCATAGCTGAGGACAGCGACACCGCCGGCATTGGTGGCAAGCACGCCGCCGATCCGGCAGGAGCCCTCGGAGGCGAGGCTCAAGGGGAACAGGCGTTCGACGGCCAACGCCTGCTGCTGCACGGCAGCGAGAGTAACGCCGGCCTCGATGGTCATGGTGTCGTTCAGCGTGTCGATGTCGCGGATCGCCGTCATGCGATCGAGCACCAGCACCACCTCATGGCCGCTCTCAGAGGCGATCTGGCCGCCGACCAGACCGGTGTTGCCCGATTGGGGGACGATGGCGGTGTCGGTCTCATGGGCGATCTCAAGGATCGCCGCGACCTCGGCGGTGGAGCGGGGCCTCAGCACCATGGCCGCCTTGCCGTGCCAGCGCTGGCGCGGCTCCGACAGATAGGGACGCATCACCTCCGGCTCGGTCAGAGCATAGGCAGCGCCGGTGATTTGAGCGAGCCGCCGAAGGGTGTCGGCCGACGGCGCAGCAACCGTCATCTCGGGAAATAATCCGGGCCCGGACGGAAATAGGAACGGACACCGTAATAGGGCTGGTCCGGCGGGAGGAACGGGATCGTCTCATGCAGCTCGCGCTGATAGACGCGCCACGGCCTGGTGCGCTCGAAGATGCGCCGCCACCGGAGATATTCCCGGGCGCAACCCCGGCAATAGGGCGGGCGCTCAGTGTCGAAGAGGAGGTGGGCGGCGGCTGGCGGGGCGGCGCTGCCAAGGCCGGCGACGAACGCCGAAAGGGCAGCGGCGGCGGCGAGAGTGCGGATCAACATCGGTTCAATCCTTCGGTAATACGACAAATGGTCTCATCACTTAACGACAGGTTCGGTAAACGCCGCCATAACTCAGATACTTTCCAGTTCGCGGATTGAAAGAATTATACTTGGCGCGACAATAGTCCAGCCATTGCGGGCTGAACCTCGGCAGGGAACCGCGATAAGCCCTGGACGGCCCCTCGAGCTGAGGCTGGCCGAGCGGGCTTTCGGGTAT
>JBKOZY010000306.1:0-11521 GCA_046726135.1 Pseudomonadota bacterium
GGTCTAGGACCAGGACCCTTTAGTTCACTGGCTTTAGTTCACTGGCAAACGCGCCGCCCTCCTTACTCCCTTCTCCCCATTCTTTATGGGGAGAAGGTGCCCCGGAGGGGCGGATGAGGGGCAAGGGAGTCAGTAGGCAGATAGGCATTAGGCCGTATGTGGCGCATTTCCCCACTGCCTACTGCCTATTTGCCCGCTGCCCAAAAGGCCCCTCACCCGGCGCTTCGCGCCCCCCTCTCCCCGCTGTCGCGGGGCGAGGGGAGTAATAGGGGCGCCTGCTCGGAAGAAATGCGGGACGTCTTGAGTCCTGGCCCTAAATGGTCCCGCCAAATAGCGCCCAGCCGCGGCTGCGCAGCAGCTCGAGCGAGCTGTAATCGGTGACCGCGAGCCCGCCATCGACGATCAGCGTCTGGCCGGTGACGAAAGAGGCATCGTCGCTCGCCAGGAACGCCACCGCCGCCGCGATCTCGGATGGGCTCCCCATGCGGTTGAGCAGCGATGGCGGCAGCTTCCAGGTGCCATCGGCGCTGCCGGATGCATGCTGGAGCGCGTCCATGTCGATCGAGATCCAGCCCGGGCTCACGGCGTTGACGCGGATGCCATGCGGTGCCGCCTCCACCGCCAGCGACCGGGTCAGCGCCTCCACCGCCGCCTTGGCGACACAGTAATAACCCCAATTGCCGTGCAGCGTCGCGGTCGAGGAGATGTTGACGATGGCGCCGCCGCCGGCCCGCGCGATGACCGGCATGGCATGCGCCGAGACATAGAGCGTGGCGTCGAGATTGGGGCGGCGGAACTTCTCCCAGCGCTCGCCTGGACCATCGTCCTTGCTGATCGGCGTGCGGCGGCCGCCGAGCCCGGCATTGTTGACGACGATGCTGACCGGGCCGAAGCTTTCGACATCGCGCAGAAGCGTCTCGACCTCAGCTTCCCGGGTGAGGTCGCAGGCGAAGAAGCGGGCCTCGCCGCCCCGTTCCTGCACCTCCGTCTCGACGGCACGTCCCTTGTCGGGGTCGCGACCGACCAGCGCCACCCTGGCCCCTTCGGCGGCAAAGCGGTGAACGATCCCGCGCCCAATGCCGGAATTGCCACCGGTCACCATCACCACCTTGCCAGCAAAGCGCATCATGGCTTGTCCGTTGCTCACGCCGGCCAATCATAATCGCGCCGGGCGGCTCCTTGCGAGATCACGCCGGCCGCGAGATCGGCCTTGACGCGCTCGCGCTCGCGCCGCCGCGGCTCGCCGAAGCCGCCGCCCCCCGGCAGCTCGAGGACCACGCTGTCGCCCGGCGGAATGGCATGGAGCCCCTTGTCGGGCAGCGCCTTGCCGGAGCCGCGACGGGCCGCACCATTGCGACCGGGCCTGCCGCCATCGCGTCCCTGCGCCGGATTGCGCAGCCGGTCGAAGGTGGCGGCCGAGATCAGGAACGGCGCGGCCTCGCGGCTCTCAATCTCGATCACCTGCGACAGGCCGCCGCGAAACTCGCCGGCACCGCCCGAGTCGGCGAGATATTCCTTGCGCTTGAACCAGAGCGGGCACTGCGCCTCGGTCACCTCGACCGGGATGGTGCCGATGCCGGAGGGGAAGGCCGTTGTCGCGAGCCCGTCCTTGCCGGGCCGCCCGCCGATGCCGCCAAGCCCGATATTGGTGACCTGGAACACCTTGGCGCCGGCGGTCTCCTCCGGCGGGACCTTGCCATGAGCCGAGCTCAAGGCGAGAATCCAGATCGAGCCGGCGCTTTCGGCCTGAACCTTGCCGGGCAGCGCCTGCGCCAGGCAGCCGAACACCGCATCGGCGAGCATCTGGCCGATCACATGGCGCCCGGTCACCGGGCTTGGCCGCACCGGATCGACGCAGGTGCCGGGCTCGGTGAGGAGGTCGAAGCAGGAGAGCGAGCCGGCATTGTTGGGGACATGCGGCGCGATGATCGCCTTCAGGCCGAACACCGAATAGGCATGGGTGTAGGTGCGCGGGCTGTTGATGCCGTAGATCGAGGCCGGCGAGGAGCCGGTGAAGTCGATGACCGTCGATTCCTTGTCGATGGTGAGCCGGGCCTTCAGCAGGATCGGCCGCTCATAGCCATCGAGCGGCATCTCATAGGACCAGGTGCCGTTGGGGAGGCCGCGAATGGCCTCGCGGGTTGCCGCGACCGAGCGCTCGATAATGTGGTCGGCCAGGGCATCGATCGAGGTGAGGGCGAACTCCTCCATCATCGCGATGAGCCGCCTTGCACCGGTGTCGTTGGCGCTGACCAGCGACAGGATATCGCCGCGCACCTCGACCGGGTTGCGCGAATTGGCGAGGATGATCGACAGCAGCTCCTCATTGAGGACGCCGGCTTTTCTGAGCTTGAGGTGCGGGATGAGGGTGCCTTCCTCGAACACCGAATTGCCTTCGGCCGACAGGCCGACACCGCCGACATCGATGACATGGCAGGTCGAGGCGAAAATCGCGACCGGCGTCGATCCGAGGAACACCGGCGTCATCACCACATAGTCGAACAGATGGCCGGTGCCGAGCCACGGGTCGTTGGTGATGTAGACATCGCCCGGCTGCATGGTGTCGACTGGGTACCAGGTGAAGAAATGCTTCACCGCCGAGGCCATGGTGTTGATGTGGCCGGGCGTCCCGGTCATCGCCTGGGCCAGCATGCGACCGCGCGTGTCATAGACACCGGCCGACAGGTCGCCGGCCTCGCGGGTGATCGCGCCAAACGCCGTGCGGAGCAGCGATTGCGCCTGCTCCTCGACGACGGCGATGAGCCGGTTCCACATCACCTGGGTGCGGATGGCCTGGAGAGCATCGGCAGACATGGTCAGTCACTTCCTGTTGATGACGATATAGCCGAGAGCGTTGATGACGGCGCGGAAGCCGGCCCCGACCACGGTCGAGGTCTCATCCTCGGCGATGATGGCCGGACCATCGACGACGCTGCCGGGCCCAAGATCGAAGCGCCAATAGAGCGGCGTCGCCGTCGCCGTGCCACGCGCCGGATCGAAGATGTCGCGGGTCGTCCGCGGCTTGGCCGAGCGCTCTGCCGGCACGCTGCCGGCGCGGGCGACCTGACGCGGCGGCGAGGAGACGGTGACCGACCAGGTCACCGCTTCCGCCTCCATGCCCGGGATGGTGAGGCCATAGATCAGCTGATAAAGCCGCTCGAACTCGCCCTTGAGCCAGGCGCCGTCCTCGGCGGACAGCCGGCGCGCCGGCAGCGCGACCTGGATCTCGTGGCCCTGGCCGACATAGCGGCAATCGGCAATGCGGCCGACAACCGGCTCATCACCGGCAAGCGCCGGCGCGACAATCGCCGTTGCGTGGCGCTCCATGTCCTCGAGCATGTCATTGGCACGGCTCGCATCGAACGCCTTGAGGCGGAGCGCGGCACTTCTGGTGATCTCATAGGCGATCGGCGCCTTGAGGAAGCCGATGGCCGAGCCGACGCCGGCGCCGCTCGGCACCACGATCTCATCGATTCCGAGCTTGTCGGCCAGCCGGCAGGCATGGAGCGGCGCACCGCCGCCAAATGCCACCATGGCGCAGGCCGAGATGTCCTTGCCGCGCTCGATCGCATGGACGCGCGCGGCATTCGCCATGTTCTCCTCGACGATCTCCGCCACGCCGGCGGCGGCCCAGGGACCGGAGATCTGCAAAGGCTCGCCGACATGCGAACGCAGGGCCTGCTCGGCCGCCGCCGTGTCGAGCGGGATCTTGCCGCCCGCGAAATGGGCAGGATCGATCTTCCCCAGCACCACATTGGCGTCGGTCACGGTGGGCTCCTCGCCGCCCCGCCCGTAACAGGCGGGACCCGGCATCGAGCCGGCGCTGTCGGGACCGACGGCGATCCGGTTGAGCTTGTCGACGCGGGCGATCGATCCGCCGCCGGCGCCGATCTCGACCATCTCGATGACCGGGATGCGCACCGGCAAGCCGGAGCCGCGCATGTCGCGATAGGCCCTGGCAATCTCGAATTTGCGGGCGCGATCGGGTTCACCGTCGCTCAGGAGACAGATCTTCGCGGTGGTGCCGCCCATGTCGAAGGAGAAGACCTCGGCCAAACCGCATTCGCGGGCAATGTCGCTCGCCAGGATCGCACCGCCGGCGGGACCCGACTCGACCAGCCGGATGGGAAAGCGCGCGGCGGTCTCGAGCGTGGTCAGCCCGCCGCCCGACATCATCAGGAAGAGCGGCGCATCGAGGCCGCGGCGGTTGAGCTCGGATGCCAGGCGGTTGAGATATCCCGACATCAGCGGCCGCACATAGGCATTGGCGACGGTCGTCGAGAAGCGCTCATATTCGCGGATCTCGGGCGCGACCTCGCTCGACAGGCAGATGGTGACGGCGTCGTCGAGCAGCGGGCGCAGGAGGTCGCGCACCCGCCGCTCATGCTGGTCATGGGCATAGGCATGGAGCAGGCAAATCGCGACCGCTCCGACTCGATCGGCGCGAAGCCCTTGCCCGATCGCCGCCACGGCACCCTCGTCGAGCGGCATCAGCACATCGCCATCGGCCGACAGTCGCTCGCGAATGGTGTAGCGCCGGATGCGCGGGACCAGCGGCTCCGGCCGGTCGATCATCAGGTCGTAGTGATCGAACCGCTTCTCGTAACCCTGCTCGATGATGTCGCGAAAGCCCTCGGTGGTGATCATCCCCGTGCGCGCGCCCTTGCGCTCGATCAGGGCGTTGGTCGCGAGCGTCGTGCCATGGATCAGCACGCCGACATCGGCGAGCTTCACCGACCCTTGCGCGAGCACTGCCTCGATGCCATCGAGCACGCCGCGCTCCGGCGCATCGGTGGTGGTGAGAACCTTGCCGCTCACCCGCTTGCCGGCGACGTCCAGCACGATGTCCGTGAAGGTGCCGCCGATGTCGGCCGCGAGCTTGATGTCGGCACGTCCCGCCATGAACGCTCCTCAGCCCGGGACCTCGCCGCCGCCGAAGCGCTTCAACCGGGCATGGAAGACGAAATGCGAGGCGATGTAGTTAAACGCCATGCCGACCAGGATCGCCAGCCCCTTGGCAGGCAGAACAGGCATGACCATGGCCGCGAGCGTGACGGTGACCGTGGTGACCGTCACGCCGAGCAGCCCGCCGACGACGAAGCCGCCATAGGTCACATGATCGACGAGCTCCCGCCAGGGGCGTTTGAACGTCCAGACCCCGTTCAACACGTAGGATTGCTGGACCGCGACCGCCCAGGCCAGGATGTTGGCGAGCCACACCGGCAGCCCGGCGCCGAGGGCCAGAACGAGAAAGACGGCGGTGTCGAGCGTGAAGGAGAGCAACCCCACCACGCCGAACCTGACCATGAATCGCCAATGGCGCGTCGGTGCGGTCATCTGAACCGTCTAGCGAAATCATAGCGCCGGGAGTAGTGCTTTCGGAAGGCAGCAGGCACTCGGCATCAGGCAGTGAACGGGCTTCCCCTACTGCTTACTGCCTAATCGTGGAATGCCGTAGAGGCGGCGCACCGCCGCGATATCGCCGTCCTGGAGCGCCCTGACCTTCTCGTCATAGCGAAAACCCATCACCTCGCCGGATGCCCCCGGATGATCGAGGCCGATCGTGTGACCGATCTCGTGGAGAAAGGTGAAATAGAGGTCGTAGACCTCGAGATTGCCGTCATAGCCGACCTTCCAAGCCTGCTGCGGATTGAGGCAGATCAGGGACTGCCGGATCGACTTGACCGATCGGGAATCGGCGGTCGAAAACCCGCCGCCCTGGCGAGCCGACGGGCTCAGCGCCTTGGCCGCCACGCTGCGCTCCGGGACATCGCCAGGGTTGCCATAGGCCACGCTGGAATAGGCCCGGCCGCTGGCAATGGCCTGTGCCCCGATCACGATATCGGCTTTCTCCGGATCATCGACCATGCGGAAGCTGACATCGGCCGCCGCCGACCAGCTGTCGAAGGCGCGGCGAAGCTCCGCCACGGCAACACCAGAATCGCCAGAGCCCTGCGCCAGATGCGGCACGAACGGCACCATGGAGCGGCAATTGAGCGCGTCGGGAAAGTGCGAGGCCTTGTCGAGCAGCGCCCAGGTGATCTGCGCTCCCTTGCCAAGGGTCGGATCTCCCCATTTGACGAGATTGCCGTTCAACCGCAGCAGCCGGAAATCGGCGGCAAACCCCGACGAGGCGCAAACCGCAGAGAGGATCAAGGCGGCGCACATGGCCACCCACCGCTTGGCTGTCAAATTGGCGCTCCCCTCCTCGAGAATCGAAAGCGGACACCTTAGAGGCTAAGGCGGCAGCGAAGTGGCCGTCAGCAGGCCGCGCTGCAGAATGGTAGCGGCAGATTGCCGCAGGACGGAACCAAATGCCGGCATGTTCAACGATGGGGCCAGACTAGGCCGGCACTAATAGCAAGGGCAGCGACGCCGAACATGCTGCAGCCGGCCGCTATGGCCACCGTCGTGGATTCGATGCCGAATATGAGGCCGAATCCAACCGGAATGGCGAGGATACCGCCTATCATGCAGCTCGCCTTGACAGCCAAGCCGGAGCAGATGGCACGGTTCTCGGAAGGCGGCGGAGGCTCGGGTTGCTTGGGGACGTCAGCGTTCCGAACCACTTTGACGAATTTGAACTCCTGCGGCGGCGGCTCATAGTCGACTTGCCGGTAATTAACCGGGTCGCTCGTCGAGACGTCTCTGGCGGTCAGTTCCGGATGCTCCGGGTTCCCAATCACCGAGGGCGAGAGATCCCGGGGCAAGGATGGAGAGTACGGTGGGGAGTATTTGCCTATGTGAGCCATGGTTGTCCCTGTTCCTGACCGCTCAATAGGCGAAGCCATCCAGGATTGCAATAAGGAATCGAATCTACAATCCAGGGACGTTGCTAAACAAAGCCGAGCCGCCTGAGATCCGACAGGTCGAGGCCGAAGAACTGCTGGCGGATCGCCGGCAGAACCTGATTGAGGAAGGTCAAAAGCCGCAGGAGCTCGGATTCGCTCAAGCGCCCCTGGCGGCCCTCGACGACGCTGGCGAAGGAGAACACCGGGTGCTCCACCGCCTCGATGACGTCATGGTCGAGCACCGGGACCACGAGCTCGCTGCCGGGCGTGAGGCCGGAATAGGCATAGCTCATGCCGTCGCGCTCGATCAGGAGACCGGCGCCCTCATTGCAGACGGTGAAGAGATGGACCACCCCCGAACGCTCCTTGATGTCGCGCGCCGCCCTCAGGGAAGAGGCGCTCCGATCGGTGACAAAGAGGATGCAGACGAGCATGCCGACCCGGTCGGCTTCGGCGAGAAAATCGATTTCGGTGATGACGTTGAAGAAGTGCTGGAGATGAAGGGTCGCCAGGTCGACGATCGAGTCACGGCCCGGCGAGGCGAGGATGGTGTCGAACAGCGCGACCTGCCCGGTGGTGCGGGAGAAGTCGACCATTCTGGTGCGCTCGGGATAGAAATCGATGATCCCGCCGGGCGGCGGCGCGGTGTCGAAGACCTGCGGATCGCGACCGGTCAGCAGGAGAAAATCGCCATAGAGACGGGCCGTCAAAGTCTTCCCGCAGCGCGTGCGGTCGGAGCACACTATCAATAGCTTTGGGCTCTCGGCCATCCTGCGACGCGGGCCGTCCTTCCCGCGAACCCCACTGCCCGCGATGCTCGCGCTTCTGTCGCGGGGCACCGGTCCGGCAAGGTTGCCGGATCGGCGGCGTTGTGTCCCGTATCAGGCCTTGGCGGCCGCGGCTGCCTGCGGCTGCGGCGGCGCCGCCCGGCCGCGCTCGCCACGCACCAATTCCTGGACGGGCTTGAGCTTTTCGAGCTGGGCGTCGATCTCCGACATCCATTTGCGCACATAGCCGCGCAGCACGAAGGAGAAATTGCCGGGCTCGCCATTGGCGGCCTTGTTGTCGATGAAGTCGCGGAACGTCACGCCCGACAGATCGACCTGCTCGTAAGCCATCTCGTTGAGCTTGGGCAGGACGATCTCGGCTGCATTGGCATTGGAGAAATACTTCCGGTAGGTCTTGTCGTCCCACTCGAAGAAGTTGGTTTCGTTGATGAAATTCTTGGCAATCACATAGTCCGTCCCCTGGAGGTACTTGGCGATCTCGCCAATCTCCTCGAGCGAAGCGATCGCCGGCCCGACGACATGGAACAGACCGAGGGTAAGCTTGCCGCCCTTGGCCGCCTCGAGCACGCCGATGCGATCGAAAATATCGAGCACCATCGACAGATTGCCGGCCTTGAGATCGACCAGGCTGACCTTGACGCTCGCCGTCTCCAACGTGTCGAGCAGCTTCATCTGGTGAGCGACATTCGACATGTCGATCACCTCGGTGGTGGCCGGATAGAAGCGCTTGAGCGTTCCCCGCGGCCACTCAGTGTCGTAGCAGCGCGCCAGGACGTTCTTGCGCGACAGATAGTCCAGCAATGTGCGTGCGAGCGTGGTCTTGCCAACGCCGCCCTTGTCAGCGCCGACCAGAATAACTGTTGGCTTCATGAACTTTTCCCTTGACTGCTACCAAGGCGGCCCCCTCCCCGGGGAGTTCGGTCCCGCCGAGCCCTAAGCCTGGCGACAGCCTTTACCATACGGATCAAGGCGAGGCCATATCTACGGTGCTGTTCGTGATGCGGGCTATCCGAATTTGATTGCGAATCACTTGCGGATGAAGGTGCTCGCTCGAGCAAGTCAACTTGACCGTGAGGGGTATCGGCCGCAATGTCCCTAACCAGGGCGAGCGCTGCCAAAGGATTGATTTCAAATGATGCGGACGATCGCGATCGTCACGATGGTCACGCTGGTCGCGATGCCAGGCGGCTGGGCGGCGGGCGCGCCGACGACGGAATGTGACCGTCTTGCGGCAAGCCCGCAGGATCCGAACCGGCCGGCGGGCATTGCCGGGGTGGTGCGCGATGCGATCGAGGAGGAGAAGGCGATCCCGGCCTGCCGCCAGGCGCTGGAGGCGCATCCCGGTGATCCGCGGCTCAGCATGGAGCTGGCCCGGGCGCTGGAGAAATCGGGCGGCAGCGACAAGGAGATCGCGCAGCTCTACCGTGCCGCTCACGACGGCGGCAATCTCGCCGCCACAACTCTTCTCGCCGGGCTCTACGAGGAAGGCCGAGGTGTCGAGGCCGATCCGGCGATGGCCCAGAGCCTCTATCTGAAGGCGGCGCAAGGCGGGGTCGGCAGCGCCATGAACAGCCTCGGTGTTCTCGCCCATGAGGGAACGCTGGGGGAGAGGGACATGGCAGAGGCCGCCGAGTGGTTCCGCAAAGCCTCGGAAGCCGGCGATGTCGATGGCATGTTCAACTATGGCAAGCTTCTCACCGAGGGCGGCGAGATCGCCACAGACCCGAAGCATGCCGCGACGCTGTTCGCCAGGGCGGCGGAGCTCGGGCATCTGCGCGCCAAGGTTTGGCTCGGCGAGATGTATGCCAATGGCTCCGGCGTCGCCCAGGACCATTCAAAGGCAATCGCACTGTTCGAGGAGGCAGCGGCTGCCAACGATCCCCGCGCCATCAACGATCTCGCGGTCGCCTATGCCGAAGGTCGCGGCGTTCAGCCCGACGTCGCCCGCGCCGAGGGCCTGTTCGAGCGGGCCGGCGGGCTCGGCGAGAGCGATGCCTATTACAATCTCGCCAAGCTCCATGAGGACGGCAAGACCGGCACGAGCGACAGCGGCAAGGCTGCCGAATATCTCATCAAGGCGCTGACCAATGGCAGCCCCAAGGCGGTGCGCGACGTCAACGACAAGCTCAAGGGCTGGCAGTCGCAGACGATCGGCGCGCTGCAGCAGATTCTGCAGGACGAGAATCTGTTCTCCGGTCCGCTCGATGGCAGCTTCTCGCCCGAGCTTGCCGATGCGCTGCTGCAGATGTCGGCCGAGGAATAGCCGCGACCGTGACGGCTCCGACGACCTATCGCGAGGCGGTCCGCTCCTTCATCGACCATCCCGGACATGGCTGGGCGGGGCTCCCGTTCTTCGCCGGCAAGGCGCAGGCACTGGCCGACCGGCTGGACGAGCGCCGGCGCGGTGGCGCCATCATCTGCCCGCCGCCCGATCAGGTATTCGCCGCACTGCGCGCGACGCCGCTCGATCAGGTGAAAGCGGTCATTCTCGGTCAGGATCCCTATCCGACGCCGGGCGATGCCCATGGCTTTGCCTTCTCCGTGCCGGTCAGCCGGCCGGTTCCACGATCACTGAGATTTATTTTCGATGCCTATTCCGCCGATCTCGGCCTGCCGCGCCCGGCGAGCGGCGATCTCACCCGTTGGGCAGGGCGCGGCGTGCTCTTGCTCAACTGCATCTTCACGGTGGAGAGCGGCAGCAGCAACGCGCACCGTCATCTCGGCTGGGAAGAGCTTGCCCGCGAGGTGATCGCGCTGATCGATCGGACGCGGCACGGCGTGCTGTTTCTCCTTTGGGGCCGCAATGCCGAGGCACTCGGCCGCACCATCGATCGCAGCCGTCACGTGGTGGTGGTGACGGCGCATCCCTCGCCGCTCGCCCGCGGCCGCACGCCCAAGGGCGCGCCGCATCCCTTCGTTGCCGCGCGGCCTTTCGCCCGTGCCAATGCCGCCCTGGAAAGCCGGGGGCTGCCGGGGATTGATTGGGATCTGGGGCAGTAGGCAGTCGGCAGTAGGGAAGAGCGCCGAGCACTGCCTACTGCCTAATGCCTACTGCCTAATGCCTACTCACTACTCACTTTCTTCACCGCAACCTTGCGCGGCATGGCGCGCGGAAGCCTTGGGTCGTTCGCGGCCACCGCCGGCTCGGCGGGTACCGGCGCCACCGAGATCGCATAGAGCTTCCAGCCGGCGCCGGCCTGCTGAAAGGTAAGGTCGAAATTAACCTGCAGCGGCTTGGTCGGGAAATAGCCGACCAGCCTGAGATGGCCGCGCTCGTCGATCTGCGGCGGCTGCGTCGGCTTCGGCGCGACGAAGATGATCGGCATGATGTCGATGCGCTGCCGCCTGAGCGCGCCGAACAGCTCCGACAGATCGGCCGCCGAATTGGCGCCTTGGAAGGCGCTCGAGGCGAGATCGCGGAACACCGTGTGATTGCCGCTCTCATTGGCCTGGTTCAACGCGATCAGCGTCGAGCGGATCAGCATGTCGAGCTGGAACGGATCAGGCAGATTTGCCACACGCTCGGCCGCTGGCGCGATCATCACCGGCGGCGCCGTGGCGATTGGAGCGAGCGGAACATCCTGCCGCGGCGGGCTCTGCTGAGCCGAAGCGGCGCCGAGCACGAGCCCGGCGCCAAGCTGCAGGAGAAACACCACAGAAACCCAACCCCTGGTCATGTCCTACTCCCGACCACGCACTCACCATGACAGCTGCAAGCCCACCCGGCCTCCGAGATTCTTATCCTGCACGCCATAGCCGATGCCGCCGCTCATGCTCAGGCGGTCGCCGTCCGAAAAGATGTCATGGGCCAGCACCCCGGCGGCGCTCAAGCCGACGGCATTGCTGTGCTCGAAGGTGCCCCAATTGAGCTTCACCCCGAACATCTCCTGGCCCATCAGGTCGGGATCGTGCACCGCCATCGCCATCGCGACGCCCTCGGAC